>JAFYQN010000134.1 GCA_017559885.1 Clostridia bacterium | reverse complement strand
ACAAGTTCGGTTACTACTTCGGCACTGGCTTCTACTGCCGAAGCGGCGGCGGTAATATATGCCGATACGGGCGAAATTATCTTTTCAAAAAACGCTGATAAGCGGCTTTCTATGGCTAGCACCACTAAAATAATGTCGGCATTGCTGCTTTGTGAGTACGGCAACCTGGAACGCGAAATTAAGGTTACGAGTGAGATGGTTACGGTAGAAGGCTCTTCTATGGGGCTATTGCCTGATGATATTGTAACCTTAAGAGGACTTTTGTACGGTATGATGTTACCGTCAGGGAATGATGCAGCAAATACTACCGCGTATGTTGTGGGTGGCTCGGTCGAGGAATTTGTAGAACTTATGAATCAAAAGGCAGTAGAGTTAGGGCTTTCAAATACGCATTTTGTCACTCCGTCAGGTCTTGATGCGGATGAACATTATACCACCGCTTATGAGTTGGCGCTAATTGCGGCAGCCGCACTTAAAAATGATGATTTTTTGGCGGCGGCATCTTCCGAAAGCGCGGTGCTATACTACGGTAATCCGCCGTATAGACGCACGCTTACAAACCATAATAAATTGCTTGGCGATTATGAGGGGTTAATAGGTGTAAAAACAGGCTTTACGAAAAAGTCGGGTAGATGCCTTGTAACCGCGGCAGAGCGTGACGGTAAAAGAATAATTGCCGTAACCCTTCACGATTCTAACGATTGGCAAAATCATAAAGAATTGTTGGATTATGGATTTTCGCAGATAAAAACACAAGAAGTGCCGTTAAAAAACAAAACTATAACGCTTTCGGTAATTGGTGGCGAAAAGGGTAGTGTTATAGCCGAGATACCTGATGTTTTTGTAAATACGGTTGGCGATAAAGAACTTAAAGTAAAAGTTTTAAGTGAAAAATTTTTATATGCGCCCGTAGAAGAAGGGCAGACAGTCGCTAGGTTGTGTGTTTACGCTGACGGTTTGCTTCTTAAAAAAATCAATATTAAAACCGAAGAGTCTGTGGCTGCTAAAAAGGTCGGCAGGCTCGAGAAATTTAAAAATATTTTTTTACGGATATTATCCGCTTGAAGCGGAATTAGAATGGAGAAAAAATGAGGACTAATAAAATTCGTTTGCAAAAGTTTTTATCAGAAAGCGGTGTTACTTCACGCCGTAAGGCTGAAGACCTGATACTTGCGGGCAAGGTAAAGGTTAATGGTCACGTGGCTGAAATCGGTTCAAAGGTTGACCCTAAAAGAGATAAGGTAACAGTACGCGGTAAGTTGGTAGTAGCCAATACCGAAAAGGTTTATATAATGTTACATAAACCGCGCGGATTTGTAACTACACTTAACGATGAATTTGACCGTAAAAATGTTGCCGATTTGGTTAAAGATGTAGGGGTTAGACTTTTTCCTGTCGGTAGGCTTGACCGCGATTCTGAAGGACTTTTGTTTATGACTAACGACGGTGAGTTTGCAAACGAACTTACCCATCCGTCAAAGCATGTGAATAAGACATATAGAGTTACCGTTGCAGGTGAGGTTGATGATGAAAAACTTTTAAAACTTGCAAGCGGTATTGAGATAGAGGGTAGAAAAACACTTCCTTGTGATGTTTTTGTAATAGAACGCAAATCCGATAGAACAGTGCTTAATTTCATAATACACGAGGGTAGAAATCGCCAAATCAGAAAGATGTGTGAAGCTGTGTCACTTGAGGTGTTACGTCTTAAACGCACCGAAATCGCGGGTGTTAAAATGGGTATGCTTAAACAGGGCGACTGGCGTCATCTAAACGAGCGTGAAATGCAAAGACTTACAAGCATATCAAAAAGTAAGGAGATTGCCAAATGATTACTATATCTCCCGAAAAGGACAAGGCTTTAGTAGAAAAGCTTTTTTGTGAGAACGGAATTGGCGTTTCGGAGTTTTCTTCGGCGGTAATTGCAAAATTCGATAGTGAAATTTTAGGATATTGTCTTTATGATTTATTCGAAGAAAAGGACCGCAAAATAGTTGTACATAAGGTAGAACCCGAAAATGATATTATGTTGGCAGACGGAATTCTTCGTTCGGCACTTCATATTGCGGCAGAGCGTAGTATAATGGATGCTTTTTATTCCGATTCTGCACCACAAGAGCTTTTTATAAAACTTTCATTTGTAAAATCAAAATCAGAAAAGCGTCTTGACATCGATAAACTTTTTGGCGGATGTCATTGTGGGTGCAAATAAAAATTACAATAAAAAACACTTGCAATATATGTTTAAATATGGTATATTATATTGTGCTTAAATTTATGGAGGTATATTTATTATGAGTGCTATTGAAATTATACTTGGAATACTTGTTATTTTAGTTTCTTTGGTTATTATTGCTGCGGTTCTTTTACAGCAGGGTCGTCGTGCAGGCGTTAACGGTGTTATTTCCGGTGCGGCTGATACATTCCTTTCTAAAAATAAGGCTCGCACATTTGATGCAATGGTTTCCAGATTAACAAAATACTTTGCAATTGCTTTCTTTGTACTTGCTATTGTGGCAAACGTAATTGCTTTAAGAGGTTAATTTAATTAAAACTGAAAGACCGCTCTTTAAGAGCGGTCTTTTTTCGTTTATATAAATATTTTATTTGTACATTAAATCAAAATAGAGCCATAATACAGTATATCTGTCCTTTAAATCCTTGGCAAACCAAATTGCGTTTTGTATTTTATCGTCGCCGTAAAGATTTTTGAAATCGTTTATATCAAGGCCTATTTTGGTAAGATAATTCTCCATCTCGGAACTTGTGGGTGCTTCGGCCAAAATATCTTTAATTTTATTCCAATTATTCTTGTATGTATCAAACTTGTTTTGCTCATACCATCCCATTTTATTTTGAAGCGCAATTACTTCGTCGGCAACACCGTGATAAATTTTATTGATTTTTTCTTCATATTCGTCTTTTTCAATTTGTTTTGGTTGCTCTAACTTATCTACTTTT
>JAFYQN010000133.1 GCA_017559885.1 Clostridia bacterium | reverse complement strand
TATTACTGCAAACGGCTATTTATTTAAAGCAAGCGGTTATTCGGTTGAGTTTAATGGCTTTACCGAACTATATGAAGAGGGTAAGGATGAAAAGGATAACGACGGAGCCGAGTTACCCGAGATGAATATTGGTGACGTGTTAAAACTTAAATCACTTACACCAAACCAACATTTCACTCAACCACCACCACGCTATACCGAACCTACTCTTACAAAAACACTTGAAGAAAACGGTATAGGCAGGCCGTCAACTTTTGCTTCAATTCTTGCTGTAATCTCTAATAGAAGTTACGTTGAAAAAGAAAAGAAAACTTTTAAACCTACACAGTTAGGTTTTGCAGTTTGCGATTTATTGAATGAGTATTTTGACCGAATTTTTGAAGCGAAATTTACTGCAGGTCTTGAGAAAAAACTCGATAAAATCGGCGCAGGCGAACTTGACTGGATTAAAACCATTGCTGATTTTTACGGCGATTTTGATTCTCATTTAAAAAAGGCAGAACAATCACTCGACGGCAAACGAGTTAAGGTTCCCGCGGTTGAAACCGATATTGTATGCGAAAAATGCGGTAGAAAAATGGTTGAAAAAACCGGTCGTTTTGGCAAATTCCTTGCGTGTCCCGGTTATCCTGAATGTAAAAACACCAAACCAATGCCTGAAGATGAAGTTAAGCAGCCGTGTCCAAAATGCGGCGGTAAATTGCTTAAAAAAGTTTCTAAAAAGGGCAAGAAATTCTACGGTTGTTCAAATTATCCTACCTGTGATTTCGCGTCTCCGGGCGCGCCAACGGGTGAAATATGTTCCGAATGCGGTGGCTTTATAATTTATGGACTTAGAAATCGTAAGTATTGTATGAATTCTGAGTGTCCTTCAAGACAAAACACCAAAACCAAAAAGGAAAAGTAAAATGAATAAAATTACCGTAATCGGCGCAGGACTTGCAGGTTGCGAAGCAGCATATACCATTGCAAAATGTGGAATTAAGGTTGATTTAATTGAAATGAAACCTCAAAAAAAATCTCCTGCGTATAAATCCGATAATTTTGCCGAACTTGTTTGTTCTAACTCCTTAAAAGCCAATCGTATAGAATCTGCGGCCGGTCTTCTTAAACAAGAAATGCGCATTTTGGGTTCGCTTTGTCTTGAGGCAGCCGATATTGCGCAGGTTCCCGCTGGAGGAGCTTTGGCGGTTGATCGTGATGTTTTTTCTGAATACATTACCAAAAAAATAAATGAATGTGAAAACATCAACGTTATTAATCGCGTCGTTGACCAAATACCTATCAATACGATTTGCGTTGTAGCTACAGGACCCTTGACCGATGGCGGTTTGGCAAATGAAATAGAGCGTTTTACGGGTGAGGGTAACCTTAGTTTTTATGATGCGGCGGCTCCAATTGTTACCGCCGATAGCGTTGATTTTTCTTCGGCTTTTATAGCGTCACGTTACGATCGTGACGAAAGCGGCGAAGGTGATTATATTAATTGCCCTATGAACAAAGAAGAATATGAAGCGTTTTATGGAGAACTTATTAACGCCGAGGGTGCATCACTTCACGAGTTTGATAAACAATTAAAGGTTTATGAAGGTTGTATGCCTATCGAGGTTTTGGCACGTCGCGGTGTTGATTCTATTCGTTTTGGTCCCTTAAAACCTGTTGGACTTAGAGATCCCAGAACAGGTCATAGACCGTGGGCTGTTGTGCAATTGCGAAAAGAGAATTCACATGGCATCCTTTACAATATCGTTGGTTTTCAAACAAACCTCAAATTTACAGAGCAAAAAAGAGTATTTTCAATGATACCCGCGCTTAAAAATGCCGAATTTATGCGTTATGGTGTTATGCACCGCAATTCATTTATTAATTCACCTAAAATACTAAATCCTAATCTTTCGCTTAAAAGAGCCGAAAATATATTTTTTGCGGGTCAGCTTTCAGGCGTAGAAGGATATATGGAATCGGCGGCATCCGGCATTATTGCAGGAATTAATGCCGTTAATAAATTAAAGGGTAATGCACCGTTTGTTTTGCCGGAATTTTCTATGATTGGCGCGCTTATTAATTACATAACGGATGAAACCGTTGAGAATTTTCAACCTATGGGCGCAAATTTTGGTATTTTACCACCGCTTGATGTTCATATAAGGGACAAGCGTGAGCGTTATGCGGCTTTAGCTAATAGGTCGTTAGAGTATTTTAAAACTATTGTGGAGTGAAAGTTATGAGAATAGTTGTTGATGCTTTTGGTGGAGATAATGCACCGCTTGAAATTGTAAAAGGCGCTTCTGATGCGTCTATGCAATTTAAAGCCGAAATTACACTTACCGGTAATAAGCAAGAAATACAAAAAATCATTAACGACAATAATCTAAAGTTTTTTGGTGAACTTATTATTGTTGATACCGATGATGTAATTTCAATGCATGATGATCCGACAACAATTTTAAAATCACATTCAAATTCTTCTATGGCGCTTGCTTTTAAAGAACTTTCTGAATCTCGTGCAGATGCGTTTGTATCAGCTGGTTCTACAGGTGCAATAGTTGTTGGTGGTACACTTATTGTTAAAAGAATTAAGGGGATAAAACGTCCTGCTCTTGGCGGTTTAATTCCATCACCCGATGGTCATTATATGCTTATGGATATGGGCGCAAATGCCGAATGTAGACCTGAAATGCTTGCTCAATTTGGTGTAATGGCAAGCGTTTATCTTGAAAAAGTTGAGGGTATTAATAATCCCAAAATAGGATTGCTAAACATTGGCGTTGAGGATACCAAGGG
>JAFYQN010000132.1 GCA_017559885.1 Clostridia bacterium | reverse complement strand
TAAGGAATATTATCTTGACGACGAAAAAACAAACGAAGCTTGGCACGACGGTATGTATCACACAGGCGATACCGCTTGGCGTGACGAAGACGGTTATTTCTGGTACGTTAGCCGTATCGATGACGTAATCAAATCATCAGGCTATCGTATAGGACCGTTCGAAATCGAAAGCGTTATTATGGAACTTCCTTACGTTCTCGAGTGTGGCGTATCTGCCGCTCCTGATGAAGTTCGCGGTCAAATCGTAAAGGCAAGTATTGTTCTTACCAAGGGTACCGAGCCCACCGAAGAACTTAAAAAAGAAATTCAGCAGTACGTTAAAACACATACCGCGCCTTACAAATACCCTCGTCTTGTTGTGTTCCGCGATGAACTTCCAAAAACAATAAGCGGAAAAATACAGCGAAATAAACTTTGATCTTTAAAATTTAAAATATTGACAAATAATTTAAGTTGTGATAATATACTATCATAATTTTAAAAAGACTTTGACGAAGAGGGCAAAACCATTCGTCCTTTTAAGAGAGATAACGGTTGGTGTAAGTTATTAAGGGCAGGTTTTTGTTTGTAGCTTCTGAGTCGGGAGAAAGAAAGTCGTTTGATTAGTAGAATCTCCTCGTGATTGCTGCGTAAAGGCATAGGAATTGTTAGATTCCGAGAGTGGTAACCAAACGGTTGCAATTTGAGTGGTACCGCGGGTGACTTGATTTTTTAGGCGCTCGTCTCAAAGTCATAACTTTGGGGCGAGTGCTTTTTGAGTCTTTAGACCCCACAGGAAGGATTTGTAAAATATGGAACAAATTACTGCGCTTGATTACAAAATTCAAGAAATGGCAAGCCGTATCAGAGATCTTCGCGAACTTGAAGGTCTTACTACGGCGCAAATGGCTGTCAAAACCGACGTCAGTGAAAGTGAATATATTGAATGTGAATCGGGCAAAAGCGACCTAAACTTTGCCTTTATTTATCGTTGCGCATTGGCGCTTAACGTAAACGTTACCGATATTATCGAGGGTTATAGCCCTAAGCTTGCAGGCTACACCGTAACCCGCGCAGGAAGCGGTCAAAAAGTGTCTCAGGCTCATGGCATGACATACTATAACCTTGCGTACGCATTCCGTGATAGAATTGCTGAGCCTCTTTTTGTAAATAGCATTTATGATGAGTCAGCTCAAACCAAAGATATCGAACTCACCACCCACGCAGGTCAAGAGTGTGACATTGTAATCGAGGGTAACCTAATGGTGCAGGTTGGTGAACACCGCGAGGTATTAGGTCCCGGAGACAGCATATACTTTGATAGTGACACCCCCCACGGTATGATTGCCGTAAACGGCAAAGACTGTAAGTTCTACGCTATCGTTCTTAACCCCACAGGCGAAGAAATACCCGAACTTACAACCGCTACTAAAATTGAGGACCGTCGTGTTTCGGTAAGAGACAAGAAAAACCGTATTTATCGCAATTATATTGATACGGTTGAAAATGAGAACGGCACGCCTACCTCTATCACCTTCAAAAATGCCGATACATTTAACTTTGCGTTTGATTTGGTTGACGCTCTTGCCGAGCGCGACCCTAAAAAACTTGCAATGTTACATATTAGCAAAGACAAAACCGAACGTCGCTTTACCTTTAAGGATATGAAGAAGGCATCCAATCAGGTTGCTAATTACTTTAAATCTATGGGTATTAAAAAGGGCGACCGCGTAATGCTTGTTCTTAAACGTCATTATCAGTTCTGGTTCTGTATGTTAGCGCTTAACAAGCTTGGCGCTATAGCAATCCCTGCTCCAAATCAGTTGCTTGTTCACGACTTTGAATATCGTTTTAATGCGGCAGGCGTATCGGCTATTGTTTGTACCGCTGACGGCGATACCGCAGAGCAGGTTGACATCGCGGCTAAAAGTTGCGACACACTTAAGCACAAGCTTATCGTAAATGGCACCCGTGACGGTTGGCGCAGTTTCGACGAAGAATATACCCTCTTTAGTTCTAAATTTGAACGCACCGAGGATTCCCCCTGCGGCGACGATTTATTACTTATGTTCTTTACGTCAGGCACTACCGGTTATCCAAAGATTGCCGCTCATAACCACAAATACCCCTTGGGTCACTTCCACACAGCAAAATACTGGCATAACGTTGACCCCGACGGACTTCACTTTACCATATCCGAAACGGGTTGGGCAAAATCAATGTGGGGTAAACTTTACGGTCAGTGGTTGTGCGAAGCCGCAACATTTGTATATGACTTTGACCGCTTTGATGCGGCCGACATACTACCTATGTTTGCTAAATACAAAATCACAACCTTCTGCGCGCCTCCTACAATGCTTCGTATGATGATAAAGCAAGATATTTCAAAATACGATTTCTCTTCTGTTCAACACATGACAACAGCAGGCGAAGCGCTCAACCCCGAGGTTTATCGCCAATTTGAAAAAGCGACAGGTCTTCAAATAATTGAAGGTTTCGGTCAAACCGAAAGCACTATGATCATAGGCAATATGGTTGGCGCATCTCACAAAATTGGTTCTATGGGTAAACCTGCTCCAATTTATGACGTGCATATCGTAGACCCCGACGGCAACGACGTTCCCGACGGTGAAGTTGGCGAAATTGTTGTAAATATTGCTGACGGCGCGCCTTGCGGTCTCTTTACGGGCTACTACAACGCTCCCGAAAAGACTGCCGAGGTTTGGCACGACGGTTATTATCACACAGGCGATACCGCTTGGCGTGATGAAGACGGTTTCTTCTGGTACGTTGGTCGTGTTGACGACGTTATCAAGTCATCAGGTTACCGTATTGGACCGTTTGAAATTGAAAACGTTATTATGGAACTTCCATACGTTCTTGAGTGTGGTGTTTCTGCCGCTCCCGATGAGGTTCGCGGTCAGGTTGTAAAGGCAAGTATAGTACTTGTTGACGGCACCGAGGGCACCGAAGAACTTAAAAAGGAAATTCAAGAGTATGTTAAAAAGCATACAGCACCTTATAAATACCCACGTATCGTTGTTTTCCGCGACAGTTTACCAAAAACCGTTAGCGGTAAGATACAAAGAAATAAACTTTAATAAGTGATTTTATGAAAAACTTTAAACGACTTACTCTGCTTTGCGGACATTACGGCAGTGGCAAAACAAACGTTGCCGTAAACCTTGCATTTTATTTAAAAGAGCAGTATAATAATTTGGTTGTGGCTGACCTTGATATCGTAAATCCTTATTTTCGTACCAAGGACAGTCTTGACGATTTTAAAAAGCGTGGTATAGAACTTATTTGTTCAGAGTATGCCAACACAAACGTTGATATTCCCGCGCTTCCTGCTAATATGTATCGTCTTACAACCGACAAAAATCTCACCGCAGTTATTGACGTAGGCGGTGATGACCGCGGCGCATACGCGCTAGGTCGTCTAGTACCCGAAATAGAGGCGGAAGACAACTACGAAATGCTAATGGTTATAAACGGTTACCGACCGCTTACCCCAGACGCCGCATCTACCATAGAGGTTATGCGCGAGATTGAGACCGCTTGCGGTCTTAAATTCACAGGACTTGTTAATAACTCTAACATAGGCGAAGAAACCACGGCGCAAAATGTTTTAAAATCTATGGCTTATGCAAACGAAATATCAAAAATATCAGGTCTTCCCGTCGTTATGACCACTGTAAAGAGTGATCTTTACGACGAACTTAAAGACAAAATAGATAATCTTTTACCAATGACACTTCAAGCAAAACCAGTTTAATTTATCAAAAGTTATTAAAGGAGTAATGAATATGGCAAAACTAACCTTTAAAACCGACAAGTGTAAAGGTTGCGGACTTTGTATTGACGCATGTCCAAAAGGCCTTATTAAACTTGCCTCAGACAAAATTAACCAAAAGGGCTACCACCCTGCAGAAATCATCGACGAATCTGCTTGCGTTGGTTGCGCGGCTTGCGCAATGATGTGCCCTGACTGCATTATTAAGGTAGAAAGGTAAGTGAACACTAATGGCAGATAAAATTTTGATGAAAGGTAACGAAGCTATTGCCGAAGCCGCAATTAAAGCCGGTTGTATGCACTACTTTGGTTATCCTATTACACCTCAAACCGAGGTTGCAGCTTATATGGCAAAAAGAATGCCAAAAATCGGCGGTTGCTTTTTACAAGCAGAAAGTGAAATTGCCGCTATAAATATGGTTTACGGTGTTGCAAGCACAGGCAAACGCGTAATGACATCATCTTCTTCCCCTGGTATATCACTTAAAAGTGAAGGTCTTTCTTACCTTGCAGGTTCTGACCTTCCTGCGCTTATCGTAAATGTACAGCGCGGTGGCCCGGGTCTTGGCGGTATTCAACCAAGTCAGGCCGACTATTTCCAAGCTACAAAAGGCGGCGGTCACGGCGACTTTAAGATGATAGTTTTAGCGCCAAGTTCTGTTCAAGAAATGGCAGACCTTACCGTTAAGGGATTTGACCTTGCCGATAAATACCGTATGCCCACTATGCTTTTGGCTGACGGTACAATGGGTCAAATGATGGAACCCGTTTCTCTTGATTACGAAACACCTGTGCCCGTAGAAAAGCCATGGGCTACAACGGGTACCAAAATGGAACGTGAACACAACATCGTTACCTCACTTTTCCTCAATCCTGACGAACTTGAAGACCTCGTTATTGAGCGTTACGACCGTTATAAGATAGTCGAAGAAAACGAAGTAATGTATGAAGAATATATGATGGACGATGCCGATATTTGTATTGCCGCTTTCGGTATTGCGGCTCGTGTTGCTAAAAACGCAATCAACGAGGCAAGAAAGCAAGGCATTAAGGTTGGTCTTATCCGTCCTATTACATTGTGGCCTTTCCCTGTTGCTCCTTTTAAGAAGGCGGCAAATCAGGTTAAAGAAATTATTTCAGTAGAACTTTCTATGGGTCAAATGATTGAAGACGTAAAACTCGCCAGCGAATGTAAAGTTCCTGTTACCCTTTGCAGTCGTACAGGCGGTATGATTCCGTCCCCCGAGCAAGT
Organism: Clostridia bacterium; assembly: GCA_017559885.1. Taxonomy (GTDB): domain Bacteria; phylum Bacillota; class Clostridia; order Oscillospirales; family Acutalibacteraceae; genus UBA737. Next base: position 5,083 of record JAFYQN010000132.1, on the reverse strand, counting down.
TCTTGAAGCTATTAAAAAAGCAAATGGAGGTGCAAAATAATGGCAGTAGTATTTGATAAACCACATGCTCTTACCGATGTGCCAATGCATTATTGCCCAGGTTGCACCCACGGTATAGTTCACCGCCTTGTTGCCGAGGTTATTGATGAACTCGGTATCGAAGGCAAAACAATCGGTATTGCTCCTGTTGGTTGTTCGGTATTTGCTTACAACTATTTTAACTGTGATATGATTGAGGCGGCTCACGGTCGCGCTCCTGCAGTAGCAACCGGTGTTAAGCGTTCCGACCCCGAAAACCACGTAGTATTTACATACCAAGGTGACGGCGACCTCGCGTCAATCGGTATGGCTGAAACAGTACACGCGGCGGCAAGAAACGAAAACATTACAATTATATTTATCAACAACGCAATCTACGGTATGACAGGCGGTCAAATGGCTCCTACTTCACTTCCGGGTCAGGTTACACAAACCTCACCTTACGGTCGTGATACCGACCATTGCGGTTTTCCAATCAAGGTTTGCGAAATGCTTTCAGAGCTCGACGGTCCCGAATATTTAGAGCGTGTTACAGTTAACAACGTAAAAAATATTATGAAGGCAAAAAAAGCAATAAAAAAGGCATTCCAAAACCAGATTGACGGCAAGGGCTTCTCTCTTGTAGAAGTTGTATCTACCTGCCCTACCAACTGGGGTATGACACCACAAAACGCGCTCAAGTGGCTCCAGGATAATATGCTTCCTTATTACCCACTTGGTTGTTATAAAGACCGTTCAGCAAAGGAGGAAACAAAATAATGACTACTCAAATTTTGCTTTCCGGCTTTGGCGGACAGGGTATTTTGTTTACAGGTAAATTCCTTGCGTACAAGGGTCTTCTCGCTGACAAAAACGTTAGTTGGCTTCCTTCTTACGGCCCCGAAATGCGTGGCGGTACGGCAAGTTGTAGCGTAATTATAAGCGACGAAGATGTTGGCTCGCCTATCATTTCTACCCCCGACGTGCTTATCGCTATGAATTTACCATCATTCGAAAAGTTTGAACCAACTGTAAAACCCGGCGGTATAGTTATTGCCGACTCATCACTTATTGAAACAAAATCTACTCGCACCGATATCGACGTTCACTATATCCCTGCAACTGCGCTTGCAAGTGATATGGGCAAACAATCACTCGCTAATATGATTATTCTCGGTAAGTTACTCAAAGTAATGAATGATTTTAACGTGGAAGAAATCAGCACCGTGCTTTCAAAGGTTATTCCACCAAAGAAAGCTGATATGCTTGAAATAAATATGAAAGCAATGTCAATCGGCGCCGAAAATTAAGGAGGATATACAAATGGATATTAAATTTGTAAAAGCCGACGTACTTAAGGAAAAACCCGAAAGCTCTACCTTGGGCTTTGGTAAATTCTTTACCGACTATATGTTTATGATGGACTACTCTCGTGAAGATGGTTGGCACGATGCTCGCATTGTTCCATTCGCGCCAATCGCTTTGCATCCTGCATCAACCGTACTTCACTACGGCTCTGAAATTTTTGAAGGTCTTAAAGCGTACCGCACCGCAGACGGCAGCGTTCAACTCTTTAGACCAATGGAAAACATCCGCCGTATGAACACATCTGCTGACAGACTATGTCTTCCACAAATCCCAGAGGATTTAGCGCTTCAGGTTCTTACCGAGTTTGTAAAGGTTGAGCAAGATTGGACACCAAGCGCTGAAGGCACTTCGCTTTACCTTCGTCCGTTTATGTTTGGTAATGACGAAACCTTGGGCGTTCACGCAGTACATAACGCAACCTATGTTATAATCGCGTCACCCGTTGGCAGTTATTATAAAGAGGGCATTAACCCCGTTAAGATTATGATTGAAGACGAAGACGTTCGCGCAGTACGCGGCGGTACAGGTTACGCTAAATGTGGCGGTAACTACGCGGCAAGCAACAGAGCGGGCGAACGCGCAGAGAAAAAAGGCTATTCACAGGTTCTTTGGCTTGACGGTGTAGAACGTAAGTACATCGAAGAAGTTGGCGCTATGAACGTAATGTTCAAAATCGGCGACGAGATTGTTACACCAATGCTTTCAGGCTCAATTCTTCCAGGTATTACACGTAAATCTTGCCTTGAAGTTTTAAGACAAAAGGGTTACAAGGTAAGTGAGCGACTTATAAGCATTGACGAACTTGCCGAGGCAATGCAAAACGGCACACTCCAAGAAGCTTGGGGTTGCGGTACAGCCGCAGTTATCTCTCCAATCGGTGAGCTTTGCTACAAAGACGTAAAATACGCTGTAAATAATGGCGAAATCGGCGAAACCACACAAATGCTTTACGATACCTTAACCGGTATTCAATGGGGAAAAATTGAAGATACATTTAATTGGACAGTTAAACTTTAATTTTAAAAGCAGTCAACAAAAGTTGACTGCTTTTCTTTTTACTCTTGCGTATATTTATAATTTTTATAACAAAAATCAAAAATTTCTTTTTTTACCGAGCCAAAGGACTTATCTTTGTGATATACAAGATACGAGTTTCGTGTAAATTCATAGTCTGTAACGTCAATTTTGCGAAGCGCGCCACTGTTAAGTTGTCGCGTTAGCAGTGATTCGGGCATAATGGTAACGCCAAGATTATGCACCGTGGCCGAAATTAGCGCTTGGTTACTTATAGATTCCATAACGGGTGTTACAACTATGTTTTCAAGCGCAAAATCATGGTCTAAAAACTCGCGCGATACGCTTTCATCTTCACGAAGCAAAAGGTCATATCGGCACAACTCTTTAAGCGTTACCATATTTGGCATATCGTATTTTTTACCGCAAACGGCTATAAGGGTATTGCAATCGACAAGACGGGATTTAATATTTGGGTCAGAGGGCTTTCCCTGAATAAACGCAAAATCAAGCGCGCCACTTAAAATTTTACTTTCTATTATAGAGGTTTGGTTAATCGAAATTTGAAAATCAACGTCAGAATATTTTTCTTTAAGATTTCGTAAAAGTCGCGGTATTTTTTGCTTGCCTATGGTAAGTGACGAACCAATTTTTAAAAGTGGTTTTTTTGAAGAATTTAGCGCCATCTCTTCAAACTCATCAAAAGCCGACAAAATCTCCTGCGCTTTTATAAACAACACCTTTCCCTCGTTGGTTAAAATCAACCTTTTATTTATACGCTCAAACAATTTAACGTTATAGTTTTTCTCTATTTCGGCAATAGTATTACTAACGGCAGGTTGCGCAATAAAAAGTTCCTCTGCCGCCCTTGTCATACTTTGATGTTTGCATACGCATATAAAAACCTTCAAATGTCGTATTGTCATAATAAATCCCCTTGCAATATTCATAACCAAATTTATATGTATTTTATAACATTATAATATTTTACTTATCAAAAGTCAACTGATATAATTAACCTTGCAAAAATAAAAAGGAGAAAATTTATGATCAATTCAGAAGAAATTATGCAGTTAATAGGTAGTCTTATATGGCTTCTCGCAGGCGTGGGTGTATTCATAGTTGGTATGAATTTTATGAGCGACGCCTTGGAAAAAAGCGCAAGTTCAGGAATGAAGCGCTTGCTTGAAAAAATTAGTAACAATCGTTTTTCGGGCGTAGGTATCGGCGCAGGTGTTACGGCAATTATTCAAAGTTCGTCGGCAACAAGCGTTATGGTTATAGGTCTTGTAAACGCAGGAGTTATGACACTTATGCAGGCAACGCCAATTATTATGGGCGCAAATATCGGTACCACTATTACTGGTGTGTTGGTATCACTTAAAAACGACTATTTTAATATGGCAATGTACCTACTTGCTTTTGCCGGTGTAATGATGGGCTTTGCTAAAAAAGAAAAGTTAAAAATCGCTGGCAGTCTTTGTTGTGGATTGGGATTAATCTTTGTCGGTCTTGAGGTTATGAGTAGCGAACAGGCATTTGGTAATCCTCTTATCGAAAGATTATTTGCCTCTATTTTTGAAAAAATAGACTTCCCCTTGCTTTTAATTTTGGTTGGTAGCATATTTACCGCTCTTATTCAAAGTTCGTCTGCGGCTACAGGCGTTGTAATTACCATGGTTGGTACGGGTGTGCTCCCACTCCATATGGCGCTCTTTATAATACTTGGCGCAAATATTGGTACCTGTGTAACGGCGTTGCTTGCATCTGTTGGCGCAAATACAAATGCAAAACGCGTAGCGCTTATTCACTTTACCTTCAACACAATCGGAACAATTATCTTTACATCAATAATATGGATTTTCCAAGAACCAGTTGTAAATCTTTTGATGTCTTTAATTCCGGGAGATGACCAAATGTCGCTACAAATGAGGGTTTCGGCATTCCACGTTATATTCAACGTAACAACTACTCTCTTATTGTTGCCGTTTGTTAAACAATTGGTTAAGTATGCTTGTATAATTATTAAGGAAAAAAACACATCAGGCGAATCCCTTACACTTAAATTTGTCGATGACCGACTTCTTTCCACACCACCTGTTGCGCTTATGCAGGTAAAGAAAGAGATTGAATATATGCTAAGTATAGTAGAAGAAAATATAAGACTTTCCTTTGCCTCGATAAGCGATGCCTCAACTAAACACAGCGAAGCAATTCAAAATAACGAAGAAATAATAAACTTTACAAATCGCGCATTAACACAGTTTTTAATCAAGCTATCTGCTAACGTAGAAGAAAGCGACGAAAAGACCATAGGCGCATACTTCCACGTACTCAACGACCTTGAGCGTATAGGTGACAACGCAGAAAACTTCCACGAAATCGGTGTAGAAATGCTTAACAAAGACATCGTATTTTCTACCAAAGCGCTCGGCGATATTACCAAAATGCGTGAAAACGTACTAAAAATGTTTACCCTTTCAAAAGATGCGTTCGAAAATCTTAACAAAGGCGATTTATCCGAGTTGACCTCTTTAGAAGAAGTTACCGATAATATGAAAAGGCAACTTATTGCAAACCACTTTATGCGTCTTGCCGAGGGTAATTGCAGCGCAGACGTAAGCCCTTATTATTCATCAATTATATTGGGTCTTGAACGCGTTGCCGACCACCTTGTAAACGT
>JAFYQN010000131.1 GCA_017559885.1 Clostridia bacterium | reverse complement strand
TGGTATCTGGAGCGATTATTCACTTTATAGCGAAGAAATCGCAACATTTGGCGAGAGCGATTACGACCAAAAAGATTCAGCCGGCTTTATCAACCTTTATGGTTTGCCAATCAAGGTTCAGGCAATGGTTGACGGTAAAAAATAATAAAAGGATAAATTCTGCCCGACTTTGCGGTCGGGCAGTTAAGTGTATATTGAGTATATTATGACTAACGTATTTATTGACGGTAGCGCAGGCACAACAGGACTGCGTATATACGATAGATTAAGCGTAAGAGATGATATTTCTCTTATAAAATTACCCGAAAAATTAAGAAAAGATGATGCGGCTCGCGCCGACGCTATCAATTCGGCAGATATAGTGTTTTTGTGTTTGCCCGATGATGCTGCGCGCCAAGCGGTAAGTTTTGTAAAAAATGATAAAACTGCAATTATAGACACATCGACTGCTCATCGTACAAGTGATGGTTGGGTTTACGGTTTCCCCGAACTTACAGGTAAGAGAGAACAAATAGCCGCTTCAAAGCGTATTGCAAACCCAGGTTGTCACGCAAGTGGATTTATAGCGCTTGTAAAACCCCTTATAGAAGCAGGCGTTTTAGATGTTAAAGCGGCTCTTAGTTGTTTTTCGCTTACAGGTTATTCGGGCGGCGGTAAAAAGATGATTGCCGATTATGAAGACCCCAATAAGTCTGCTCTGCTTAAAGCGCCTCGTCAGTATGGACTTACTCAACAACACAAGCATTTAAAAGAGATGCAAGCGCTTACCGGAATTGAAAATTGCCCTGCGTTTTGTCCAATAGTTGCCGACTTTTATAGCGGTATGGAGGTTACGGTAACCTTATTTGCTAAGGATATTAAGGCGAACATTTACGATATCAAGAATTTGTACAAAAATTATTACAAGGGCAAACTCGTTCATTTTGATGATAACGCTGACGAGTTGGGATTTTTATCAGCGGCGGCGCTATCGGGTAGAGATGATATGCAAATTTGTGTATTCGGTAATGAAGACAGAATAATTCTTACCGCCCGTTATGATAATCTTGGTAAAGGCGCATCGGGCGCGGCAATTCAAAATATGAACATCCTTATGGGTGTTGACGAAACTATAGGTTTGGTGTTTTAAATGGATATTAAGTTAATAAACGGCGGTGTTTGCGCTGCAAGCGGCTTTAAAGCGGCAGGTGTGCACTGCGGTATTAGAAAAAACAAACTCAAAAAAGATTTAGCGCTTATTGTAAGTGATACAATTTGTAATGCGGCGGCAGTATATACTACCAACCTTGTAAAAGGCGCGCCTCTTACAGTTACTAAAAATCATATTGCTAATGGTAAAGCTCAGGCGATTATTTGTAACAGCGGCAACGCCAACACCTGCAATGCCAACGGTATTGAAATTGCCGAGCAGATGAGTGATTTGGTAGCCAAGGCGACAGGTGTCAGCGCAAGCGACGTTGTTGTAGCGTCTACGGGCGTTATAGGTCAACCACTTGACATTACACCAATAGCAAACGGTATTCCTGTTTTGGCAGACACACTTTCATATGATGGCAGTCAGGATGCCGCAGAGGCTATTATGACTACCGATACTATCGATAAGCAAATTGCGGTTGAATTTACTATCGGCGGCAAGGTTTGCAAACTAGGCGGTATCGCTAAGGGTAGCGGTATGATTCATCCTAATATGGCGACCATGCTCGTATTCATTACCACCGATGCGGCAATCTCATCAGATATGCTACAAAAAGCGCTTTCAGGCGATATACAAAACACCTTTAATATGTTAAGCATCGACGGCGATACCTCTACCAATGATATGGTAACAGTACTTGCAAACGGTATGGCAGGAAACCAAGAAATTACCGCCGAGGGCGAAGGTTTTGATACATTTATGAAAGCGCTTAACACAGTTACAGTAAACCTTTGTCGCGTTATTGCAGGCGACGGCGAGGGCGCAACAAAGTTGCTCGAATGTAAAGTAAGCGGCGCAAAGACAATAGACACTGCAAAAACAGTAGCAAAGAGTGTTATTTGCTCAAGTCTTTTAAAAGCTGCCATGTTTGGCGCAGACGCTAACTGGGGTCGTGTGCTTTGCGCAATAGGTTATAGCGGCGCAGACGTTGACGTTACAAAGATTGACGTTTCGTTTATTTCAAATAAAGGCGAAATTCTTGTGTGCCAAAATGGCGCAGGAGTAGATTTCTCGGAAGAAAAGGCAAAAGAAATCTTACTCGAAAAGGAAATCGTTATTGATATAAAACTTAACGACGGAGAATTTTCTTCAACCGCTTGGGGTTGCGACCTTACTTATGACTACGTAAAAATAAACGGAGATTACAGAACCTAATACGTTTGAGTAAAATTGCCCACAGCACAGTTTTTGTTCGGGGTGGTATAAAATATACAGCACCACTCACTGCAAACAGCACTGTGAACAATTTTCTTTCAAACTTGGCTTTTATATTAAATAAAATTGCGAGGAAATATTATGGACAACCATTTTTCAAATGCCGAACGCGCAGAGGTTTTAACCCAAGCGCTTCCATATATTAAAAAACATACCAACAAAATAGTTGTAATTAAATACGGCGGTAACGCTATGATAAACGAATAACTCAAACAACAGGTTATGGAAGATATTGTTCTTTTGTGGCTTATTGGCGTAAAGGTTGTTTTGGTTCACGGCGGCGGTCCTGAAATCAACGACCTTATGAATAAACTTGGCAAAAAAGCTGAATTTGTTGACGGCCTTCGTGTTACAGATAAAGAAACTGTTGATATTGTTCAGATGGTTTTGGCAGGTAAAGTTAACAAGACATTAGTTAACCTTCTTGAAATGAAGGGCGGCAAGGCAATGGGTATTTCGGGTATGGATGGTAGACTTATCGAAGCCGAGATAAAGGATGAAAGATTAGGTTACGTTGGTAAAATTACCAAGGTACATATTTCGCCCGTTGTTGACTTGCTTGAAAAGGGCTATATTCCCGTTATATCAACCATAGGTTGTGACAAAAAGGGTAATGCCTATAATATTAACGGCGACACAGCTGCGGCTTATATCGCAGGTGCGCTCGGCGCGCAACGTCTTATTATGATGACCGATATTGACGGTATTTTGCGTGATAAAGATGATACTTCTACTCTTATATCCGACCTTACGCTTACCGAAATTGAACAACTCAAAAAAGAGGGCGTAATCTCGGGTGGTATGATACCCAAGGTTGATTGCTGCGTAGAGGCAATCTACAAGGGCGTTAAAAACGTTGTTATTATGGACGGACGTGTACCACACTCAATCCTTATGGAACTTCTAACCGACGAAGGTGCCGGCACAATGGTACACAACGACTAAAGGATGCATTTTTAATGGACAGTATAATTTCAATAGATAAAGAGTACGTTGCCAATACGTACAACCGTTTTCCAATAGAACTTGTAAGCGGCAAGGGCTCAAAGGTTTACGATAAAGATGACAAAGAATATATTGATATGGGTTCGGGTATCGGCGTTACAGCTTTTGGTATTGCCGATGAGCAGTGGGCGACCGCGGTAGCCGAACAGGCAGGAAAACTGCAACATATGTCAAACTTATATTATACCGAGCCGTGCGCGCTACTTGCAAAGACGCTTTGCGAAAAGACGGGTCTTAAAAAGGTGTTCTTTTCAAACTCGGGTGCCGAGGCAAACGAGTGCGCTATAAAGGTTGCGCGTAAATGGGCGGCGGAAAACAAGGGCGAAGACTGCTATACAATAGTCACTTTAGATAACAGTTTTCACGGACGTACGCTCACAACCCTTGCGGCTACAGGACAAGAGCATTTTCACAAACTGTTTAAACCACTAACAAATGGTTTTGTTCATACCCCTGCAAACGATATAGACGCGCTTAAAAAGATTGTGAGCGAAAATAACGTTGCCGCAGTTA
>JAFYQN010000130.1 GCA_017559885.1 Clostridia bacterium | reverse complement strand
TTGCATACTCATTACCAATAATTCTTATTTTAAGTCTTATTTTGGCAATGATGCTCAACCAAAAATTCCGTGGTCGTGTATTCTTTAGAGCACTTTATTTCTTGCCTGTTATTATTGCAACAGGTCAAGTTATGGCCTATATATTCAACACAACCGATGAAAGTCTTGCCGAAATGGGCGTTTCTTCAGGTATGTCTTCCGGTATGATTACGGTAGAAGACCTTGCAAAGGTTTTAAACCTTGCAACAGAAATTGCTAATTTTATAACAACTTCAATCAATAACATATTTAACCTTATATGGTCTTGCGGTATTCAGATAGTACTTTACCTTTCTGGTTTACAGTCAATACCTGCCACACTTTACGAGGCATCAAAGGTTGAGGGTGCAAGCAAATGGGAAGAATTTTGGTTTATTACATTCCCAATGCTTTCACGCATTACCTTGCTCGTAGGCGTGTTTACAATGGTTGAGTTGTTCATCAACGAACGTGCGCCTATCATTGAGCGTGTATACGGTAGTATGCTTGCAGGTCAGTACGACATACCTTCAGCTATGATATGGTTCTACTTCATTATCGTATGCGCAATTATGGGTATTGTAATCTTGCTCTTTAACTGGCTTGTTATTAAGCGTTACGAAGCATAAGAAGGAGGCGGAAATATGAAAAATTTTGTTAAAAGCATTTCAGAAGCTGACCGCCTTCGCGCGCTTAAATATGTTAAGATTGGCACAAATGTTGCATACGCAATATTTAGATATGCGTTGCTTATATCAATCGGCTTTATAATTATTTATCCTTTGCTTTATATGGTAGTTACATCTTTGATGAGTCCTACTGCGATTTCTAACTCTACGCGTGTATGGATACCGTCAGATATGAGTATGTTCTATATTAAGGATAACTTCCAAAAAGCATGGATTGCTCTTGATTATGGCACATCATTTTTAAGTACAATCAAGTACGAAGTGGTAAGCGCATTAATCGAAGTTGCAAGTTGTGCTGTAATTGGTTATGGTTTTGCGCGATTTAACTTTAAAGGCAAAAATCTACTAACAGCTGTTTTGTTCTTAACCATTCTTATCCCTGATATGATGGTTATGATGCCTCGAATGGTAAACTATGCAAATCTTGACTTTATGTACATCCTCACAGGTGTTGAAAAGGTTGTAGGTTTGTTAGGCATGCTATTAAGCAAGATATTTGGCGAGGGTATACTTAAGTTCTTTACTTGGAACCTTACACCAAACATCGTAAATACAGGATGGACTTTATGGTTGCCTTCACTTCTTGGTATTGGTCTTCGCTCAGGTGTTCTTATTTACATCTACATCCAGTTCTTTACAGGTCTTCCTCGCGAACTTGAAGAAGCAGCGTGGGTTGACGGCGCAGGTCCTATAAAAACCTTCTTGCGTATAGCAATTCCTTCTTCAAGCGTTGTTTTCATTACCGTAACCGTTTTCTCGATAGTATGGCATTGGAACGACTCGCTTCTTTCAGGTTTGTATTTTACTAGCAAACGTCCTCTTGCACCATCTTTGGTAGGTGCTAAAGAGTTCTTGGGCGCTGCATGGGGCTTGTACGGCGGAAGTAACACACCTCAGCAGGCATCTGTTATGATGGCTATATGTATTATTTATATTCTTCCCGTACTTATATTCTATATGATAGTTCAGCGTGGATTTGTTGAAAGTATTGACCGTGTAGGTATTACGGGCTAATATTAATAAGTTTAAAAAAGCGGTGGTATTAGTACCACTGCTTTTTTGTGTAAAAATTAACTAAAATAAGACAAAGAATTTTAAAAAATTAATAAATTATGTTGACAAAATGACCGATTGGTAATATAATTCTTAATGTAGAAGATATGTTTGTATTTGTAATAGTGTGTCCGGTAAGTTTACTGTTATAAATACAGCCATATTACATACGATGTGGTAACCCACATAACTCTAAAAAATATAAAAAAGGAGTAACAAACATGTTCAACAAAACAAAACGTGTATTCGCTATCGTTCTTGCGCTTGCATTGGTTTTCTCACTTGCGGGCTGTAAGCAAGCTGCTGAAGATGAAGGTTCTGTAGAGTACATCATCGAAGAAGAAATTGTTTACGAAGATGGCGGAAGCACAGGTAACAACCAGGATGGTCAAACAGGCAACCAATCAGGCGGCAACCAATCAGGTGGCAGCACTCAAAATGGTGACTATGCAGTTAACTTGCTTACACAAGCAGAACTTGACGCGCTTAGGGGTTCAACCGTTAAGTTTGCAGCTACCATTCGTCCTCAAGATGATGGTACACAGTACGTTATAGATTCTTTCGAGAAAAAATATGGAATGAAGGTAGAAATCGTATTCGTAGAATTCGATACATACATTCAGGATATGCAGGGTCTTATTGCTAACGGCCAGTCACCTGACGTAGGTCGTTCAAACGGTGACTTCCCGGCATGCGTAGCATACCTCGATTCACTTGACAAGGCAAAGATCGACCAAAAGAACGATTCTATCTGGAATCAAACAACATTCCAATATTCTACCATTAATGGTCAACCTTACATGTGCGATACATACGGCTGCTACTGGACAGAGCTTGACATCTGTATCTATAGCAAGAGCTTGCTTAAAGCTGCTGGTTGTCCAACACCTCAGGAACTTGCAGCACAAGGCAACTGGACCTGGGATACATTTATGGAAATCGCAAGACAGTGCACCAAGCAGATGGGCGCACCTGCCGGCTGTATCTTCACTCCAGAATGTGCAGTTCACATGGGCGGCGGTAACGTATTCAAGTTTGAAAACGAAAAAATCGTTAGTGGTATCGATGCTAAAACAACAGCTGTAATCAAAAAGTATGATGAAGCTTACAAAGAAGGCATCCTTAACACCAAGTCAACAACTGGTATTTCTCAGGGTATAACCGCTATCGGTACCGGTCACGCTTGGTCACTCCGTAAAGACGGTGACCTTGCAGCTCAAGGTGCTTCACTTGCTGATATTGGTTTCTACTACTTGCCTTCATACACTGCTGGTGGTGAAATACCTGCAACAGGTATCTTCCGTGGTTGGGGCGTTGTAAGAGGTTCTAAGAACCCAGCAGCTGCTGGTGTATTCCTCCGTCACTACCTCGACGTTGAAAACTACGATACCCAGAACGCATTCATCAATGAAGATGCTAAAACATTCTTCTTCCAACTTACCGGTCAAGATTATGGCAAAAACTACAACCCATATCTCACATACATCGGACTTAGTGAGGAAATTGCTGGTATTAAGTACAACAGTGATATCTATTCTGTTGTATATAAAGATCCTTCTGCTGTTGATGCTCAGATGGCTGCTGTTAAGAAAGCCGTTGAAAAAGGCGCAGACAACCTCAACAAGCACATCAACCAGTATGTATACTCTAACTAATTTAGTATAAATACGCATTAGTTAAAATTGCGGCAACTGCTTTACGGCAGTTGCCGTTTTTTATGTTTTTGCTCTTATTTCCTTGATTTGTCAATAAACTGCAAAAAACACAAAAAATCTTAAAATATTTTTAAATTTTTGTATATTTATTATTGACTTATTGACTAAAATTTGATATTATTTAAAAGTAAATATAGGTTGTGATGTTATGCCCATTGGTATGCGTCACATTTACAGTGCACAAGCACAAAAAAATTTAGCCCGTGTGGGCGGAAGGATGGTATTTCGATGAAAAGAATACTTGGCAAGGGCAAGGTAATTGTTTCATTGGTATCAATCTTTGCAATATTGGCAGTATCTATGTTGTCAATGTTCACAGGTGTTACCTTTATCGCTTCTGCAGAAGATGAAGCAGAAAACGAAACTGTTACATACCCCATAAGCGGCACATATGATGCCGACTATGTTGAGGTTACAACTCCTGGCATTTCTTATGTTGAAGTTGACCTTAGCAAAAAAACTGTAATCGATACTTTCACAGGTTATGATTATCAATTTATTGCTAATCCTGATACCGAAGGTAACGGTACAGCAGCTAATCCTTATATTATCAAAACTGCAAACCAGTTTGCTGCAGTTGTAACAGGTAACCTTAAGGATGCAAGCAACAACTGGATTAGCACAGAAGGTCTTTGCTTCAAGGTTGCTGACAATGTTCGCGCGTTTAACCTTAACAACACAGGTTCAAGCGTAGATTTCAGCAAGGATAACCTTGGCGCAGCCGCTGTAGAGGCCGAACTTGCTAATGCCACAGTTCCTACCGATCTTAAGTGGGAACAAAAGAGCGGTAAGCCATTTATGGGTCGTTTCGATGGTAACGGCGTTCAGGTTTACGGTCTTAAAGCAGATGGTGGTTACGTTGCTATATTCCCCAAGGTTGGCGGTAACATTACAGTTAAAAACCTAACCGTTAAAAACTGTTACTTTACCGGTAGCACAGTTGGCGCTATCCTTGGTGCTAACACGAACCCAGGTAAGTCATCTACTTATAACACCAAGCATCTTATGTTTAACTGTGCAGCATACGGTAACGTATTGGTATGTACTTTTAACACTGATGAAGCTATTCAAAAGTGCGGTATTTTGATTGCTCAAACCGAGTGGCCTACCGAGTCTAATCTTATTGTAAATGACACTTTGGTTTACGGCAATATTGCTAAACACGCAACACGTAATATTACATACGGTATTGTTGGTAACTTGCACCGTACAGGTTCTTTAACAGTTAATAATTCTATTATAATGGACAGTGCTCCACACGCGCTTTACTACGGTTCTAACGCTCATCTTACATCTACATACAATCAAATGTATACCAATATGATGGCTACGGGCGCTTGGGAAAATATGGACGCCAAGAAAAATGGTGACCCAGTAAAATACGTTTACGATTATCTTGTTAATGGTAATGTACCCACTGTTCAGTTTGACCATTATGAAAAATCGGGCGATGATTGGGTTAATAAAACCAATAGCGGTAATGGTTATGAAAGAGCTTTATCAACAAGCATTGTATACGTAAGCACACCTAACGAAATCAAGGGTGCAACCGAACTTGACGGTATTGATGCTGAAAAATGGACATTCAATGCAAACGGTTATCCTACACCTAAGATTTACAATATCCGCGAATATTCTGCAGGTACCAACTGGTCAGGCGAAGTAGCTGTTCAGTTTGGTGAAGGCGATGGTTCTGATAAGGCACCTTACACAGTATCTACCGCAGAAGAATTTGTACTTATGCTTATGACTGCAGAAGCAGGTAAGTACTTCAAACTTACTGCTGATATCGAAATTAACGATACTTCTGCTGCTAACTGGACTGAAACTGCTAAAAAGTGGTTTACTTCAAACGACGTTCCTACCTTTGAAGCATCACTTGATGGTAACGGTCATACAGTAAGCGGTATCTACTACGATGGTACACAGGCAGGCGAATACGCAGGTCTTATTCCTGTAGTTGGTAATACTGCTAACATCAAAAACCTTACAATTGCTGACTCTGCTATCAAAGCTAACAAGGGCTTTGCAGGTGCAGTTGCAGGTGCAGTTGCCGACAGATGCTCTAAGGTTGTTAAGTTTGATGCTGTAACAATTGAAGACAGTGTTAAATTTGAAGGCGATGCTAAATTTGGCGGTATAATTGGTCAAGTTGGTTACAGCGTTGTTAAAATTACTGACTGTATCTCTAAGACAAATGGTTTGTTCCACAGTGTAACAGGTGAAGCAAAGGTTAGCCGCTCTGTATCTGTTGGCGCATATCCTTTTGCAACCACAGAACGTGTTAAGGCAGAAAACGTTTACACCGACACCGATGCTAATATATCATTTGAAGGTGTACAGGTTGTTCCAAGCGATGCAATGTTAGGCGCAGGCGCAGCAAGTTCTATGCCTGGTCTTAACTTCCCAACATCTTGGAAAACTACCGATGCTTCTTACCCAGTTCCTACAGGTGTTGCTGCATCTGCTGAAGGTGAAGTAGGCGAGGTTTGGAGCGGTGCAGTTGCTACAAAGTATGCAGGTGGTACCGGTACACAGGAAGATCCATTCCTTATTGAAACTCCCGAGCAGTTAGCATTGCTTGTTACTACACGTTATAGACCCGGCGGCGGCATGGAAAACGTTAAGTATTATAAACTTACCGCTGACATTTACGTAAACGATGTAGATAGTCCACTTTGGGAAGAAAAAATTGGTTGCCAAGATTGGTTCAGTCAATGGGTTAACGGTAATTATATTACCAACTCACACATCAATCTTGATGGTGACGGTCACGTAGTATTTGGTCTTTACTATGACCATACACAAAATCCTACCGAATACGTTCGTGTTGGTTTGTTTGGCGTATTGTGTGAATATTCTACAATTCAAAATCTTGGCCTTTCAGGCGTATACTTTGTAGGTAGCACTACCGAAAAAGTTGCCGATACAATGGGCGGCTTTGTTGGTTGCGTAGAAGACTTTGATAGTTACTTAGGTCTCGACTCACACGATGCTGAAGGAAATAAAATAAAACTTAGTGATCCTGAACTTGGTTATGAAGATAAGGCAGTTAAGATTAAGAACTGCTTCATTGACCATAGAAGTGTTATCTCTGCACGTTATTCAGGTGGTATTTTTGGTTCACCATATTCAGCTCCAATAATCGAAAATACTATTGTTACTGCTGATATTAAAATCTTCAATGAAGATACAAATAACTATTATGCAAGTACATTTACCGGTACTGACTCTACCTACGGTACACAGCTTCGCGGTTGTATAGCGTTCCCACTTAACCTTCGTCTAAAGGTTGTTGGTGGTTCTTGCGGTTCAAGCTGGCGTAGTTCAACTTCTTACTGGGTAACATACGCAGAACCTGTTTACTACTTCTCGACAACTATGTCTTATGGTGGTAACTTTACCAAGATTAACAATCCTAACGACCGTATTGGCGAGGCAGCAAAAGTTGCAATGCCATTACTCGACTGGGAAAATGTATGGCGCACTGTTGATGAGGGTACACCAATTCAACGTGTATTTGACAAAAACCGTACAGATGAAGCTTTAGAATTAGGCGTTCGCGTTAAGAAAGATGCAGAGTACTTCTCACTTAAAGATTATATTCCTGCTAATACAAAACTTTCATTCGAAACAGGCGACCCTGATATCAAGATAGATCCAATCGAAGCTCCAATGTATTCTACATTGCAGACCCTTCCAATCATTACTCGTCCTGGTTATGAATTCTTAGGTTGGTTCGTATATGATGATCCAGCTGTTCCTTATGACCTTGGCTATCATCCTGCACGTGACCTTACACTCTATGCAGGTTGGGAAAAGAAAGGCGTAACACAACCATTCGACGAATATCCTGACTCAATTTGGGATTATGATAGCGATTACTGGCGTCTTAACAAACCGGGTGCAAAAGGCGGTTACAAGACTAAGTACATTCGTAACGGTAGTAAGTCAATGCATCTCTTAGGTGGTAACACCGAAGCTGCAGACTGCTTGCTTAACTATGAAGAAATGCTTACACCTGGTCAGGCATATACAATGACCTTCTGGGTAACAACCGATGAAGCAAATCATCCGGCAACACTTCTTTCACTTGTTCATAATAGCAAACCTGACTACCTTAACAGTGCAATGGGCATTGAAAATATGGCAGTTGTAACTGGTCTTAAAGATGGCGAATGGGTACAATATTCATACTCATTTACTGCTCAGACCAAGTGGGTTTCTATTAGAGCAGCAGGTGGCGCAAGTCTTTGGTTTGACGACATTGTTATTGCTGAAATCGACGGTACATTAGACGGTAGCAAGTTTGTTGCTCTTGGCACAGGCGGCGCTGTAGGTGGTTCAACATCACCAAAAACAGGTGAGGCAGTTTCAGTTGCTGCTCTTATCTCTGTAATTATGGCATGCGCAATAGTTGCAGTTGTTTCAAGAAAAAATCTTGTTGAAATAGTTGAAGATTGATGAAGAAAGGATGGGTTATATGAATTTTAATAGTTCTATGAAAAGACTTGCATGTTTTCTTCTTGCAATTTTAATGATAGTTGGTGTTGTAGGTTGCGGTAAAAATACTACAACAAAGAAGAAAAAAGTTATTAAGAAAAAGGTTGTCGTTGTAACCAATGATGACTCTACAAATCAGGATAATACTATTACTACTCCAACTACTCCAGAACCGGAAGTAAAACCCGCTGTTCGTCCTGAACGTGACCTTCCAGAAGTAGCTGAGGGTGGTATAGAAATCCTTGATGATCCAATCGTTGATGAGTTTGACCACACATACAAAGATTTAAAAATCAACGCTTCGTACGTAATCATATACGGCCTTACCAAATGGGACGGCCGTTATGAGGGTTACAAAAACAAGGATTATCTTGGTAAAACCCCAACAAAAAATAATGCAAACGCTGTTGAATATACCGCAGAAAATCGTCTTGCTGCAAACGACCTCAAGACATGGTTTAAAGATAATTACAACTTAAATCTTGAAGTTTACAAAGACACTGACTACCAAGATATGGTTAACAACGGTCAGCTCACAGGTAATGAAAAGAAGATTATTGTAGGCGATTGCTTATATCATACTTCTTCACTTGCTGATAACGAATTTGCAGTTGACGTTAAGGGTGATAGCCTCGTATTTGACGGCGGTCACTATGCAATGGTTGAATCAGCAGTTGACTGGTTCCGTAGTGTTGAAATCGAAAAAGATAAAGTTGCATGCCTTACAAGTAAGGACAACAACTTTAAGTCACAGGTTGTTGTTGATGGTGTAACTTATGATTACATCTGGGGCGACGAATTTGACGGTTACGAGTTTAACGACGATGAAAAATGGGCACAGAGTACATTTGGTCTTGAGCGTCAAGATGATATGGCTAACATATTTGACGATCCAAGATTCCAGTATGTAGAAAACGGTAAAGTTCGTCTTACCGGTGACCGTTACTATGATGAAGGTAACCCAAATGTTGGTTACGCTACCTCAGGTCAGATTGACTCTGACGGTTCTGCAATCTTTAGAAACGGTTATTTCGAGTTCTATGCTCGTCTTCCTTACAGACGTGGCGGTTTCCCGGCTATCTGGACAATGACTGCTGACGCAAACTATAAGGGTGTTCACAACTATAGTGTAGATGATGGCTACGGCGTATACTCAAAACGTGTATGGGATATCGAGTTCGACTTGTTCGAATCATTCGCAGACGCAGGTCACATGACCACTACCATTCATAAATGGTATAGAACAGGTTCAGGTATCTTAACTATTGATAAGACTCCTGTTGCTCTTACTGAAGAAGAAGTTGCAATGGTTGAGGCAGACTGGGCATTAGCTAAAGAGAAAGGTTCTAACTATGCTAAACCTTTGACCAATACCGATGCTAACGGTAACGTTATTATTGCAGGCGTTGATCCTAATGCTTACATTCGTTACCCAGTTAAATTCAACTTTGGTACAAATGATGTTGTTGACTACTTTAAGTATAGCTTGAGTCCATATACCAACATGAGTACGTCAATGGTTACTTATGCATACAGCTTCTCTTACAACAGTAAGAGCAAAAAAGTATGGAAAGAGGATCCATCAGGTAACTATGGTGACTGGAGATGGTACTTCAACGATCAAACAATCAACAACGAGTATCACCTCTATGCATTTAAGTACACATCTGATCATTGTACAGTTTATATGGATGGCGAACCATTCCTTGACTTTGATTGGGATCCTGCATACGACTATAAGGATTTTAACGGCGATGGTAAAATTGAAGACGTTAGCCGTAACAACAACGGTGTTGGATTCAACCTCTGGCATTACTTCCTTATTGATATGATGATCTATACACCAGGTAACTTCAATATTGACTACGCTCGTAAGATTCAACCTGGCGATTGTCCATTCCATCTTTATATTGACTACGTTCGTTTCTATCAAGATCTTGATGATCCTTCACAGGCAGTACACTTCAACAACGGTACTGGCAACGTATAATTTTAAAAAAAGAGAGAAGCAAACGCTTCTCTCTTTTGCCTTTTATATAACACCGACAGGATAATTCTTGTCGGTGTTTTTGTATTTAGAGTAAAATTGCTGTTAATAATAATTTTGGTGATATTATGAACAACAATTTATACGGCAAGTTATTTGCGTCGCGCGCAGTTTGGTCATTTTTTTTAATAATGCTATTGTTACTTAGTTGTGTTTTGCATGTTGCAGTAATTACCACAGGTAAATACAGTGAGATACAAACAAATCAAATAAGATATAAAATTGAAGTATGCAGTCTTAGGGGTACAATATATGATTGCAATATGATACCAATTACAAATTCTAAAAGAAAAACTGTTGCCGCAGTAATGCCAACTCCCGAGGCAATTATGGCAATCACCGCGAAACTTGATGGAGAAAGGCGTCAAACTGTTCTTGAAAAATTAAAGAACAATATGCCCACAATATGTGAAATTGAAGATATAATTACAAGCGACGGAATAACGACGACAACGATTTATGAACACACGTCCGACAAACTACCTGCTTGTCATATTATTGGTTATATCGACAGTACGGGGCACGGTGTAACGGGCTTGGAACTTGCTTATGATGAATTACTTTATAGTGATAAAAAGGTATCGGCAATATTTAACTCTAACGGAAAGGGTAATCCGCTTTTGGGAATAGACCCATATTTTGAAAATGATTTATCGGTGGTGGGAAGCGGAGTTGTTTTGACACTTGATATCAATATTCAAATTATTACCGAGAATGTAGCTCAAAAGTTAAATAGCGGTTGCGCAATTGTAGCGGAAGTAGATACGGGTAAAATAAGGGCGATGGCAAGCGTACCCACGTTTGATATAAACAACATATCTGATAGTTTAACAAATCAAAACTCGCCCATGATAAATAGAGCATTATTACCGCATAACGTTGGTTCAGTTTTTAAACCATGTGTTGCAGCCGCGGCGATAGAAAGCGGCAAATGGCAACATACGTTTAATTGCGAGGGCAAACTTGAAATAATAGATAGGGAGTTTAGGTGCCATAAACTTTCAGGGCATGGCGGGATAAATTTGTGTAACGCATTGGCTCAATCGTGCAACTGCTTTTTTTATGATGTTGCCTTAAAAATCGGTAGTGAAAAAATTTATAAATTTGCCAATTCATTAAGCGTATGCTCAAAAATTTATATAGCGGATGGTTTGTATGCAACACAGGGGTGTTTGCCCAATGTAAACTTACTAAAAAATGATAGCGCGCTTGCCAATTTAAGTATAGGGCAGGGAACTCTTACGGCAAGTCCCGTTGCTATGCTTAATCTTTATATGGCGATTGCAGGCGACGGTAGTTATCGTTTGCCAACTATTGTAGAAAAGGTGATTAACAACGGTGCGGTTAAAGAATACGAGCAACCAAATCGGACGCGTGTAATGAAAGAAAACACCGCCGCGCAACTACGCGAGTATTTGCAAACGGTAATAACCGAAGGCACGGGCGAGGAAGCAAAGCCGAATAACATTTCTGCCGCAGGTAAAACAGCAACTGCTCAAACGGGTAGATATTATGATAACGGCGAAGAGATAACAAACAGTTGGTTTTGTGGATTTTTTCCTGCCGATAATCCCAAATATGTTGTAGTAGTTATGAGTGATAGTCGCTCAAGTGTTAGTACGGCATCAATTTTTGCGCAAATTGCCGATAGAATATATGAACTTGAATTTAAAAATGTTGAAAACGATGATTGACAGTACACAAAAATTATCGTATAATTGTATACAATAATACGATTGAGGTGAAAAATATGCTTGAACTCTCAAATAAAACTAATTTACTTGAAGAAAATGATTATAAATATTCACTGCAAGATGTTGACGAACCAAATCTTTATCGTGAATTTTACAGTTATGATGACGTGCCTCGCGTAGCGTTTAACCATCGCCGTGTGCCGATGAATATGCCGCAGGATATCTGGATTACCGACACGTCACTTCGTGACGGTCAACAATCGGTTGAACCATATTCGGTTGAGCAAATTGTGAACCTTTATAAACTTATGTCAAAACTTGGCGGTCCTTACGGTATTATCCGTCAAACCGAGATGTTTGTTTATAGCAAAAAAGACCGCGAAGCAATTAGTAAGTGTCAGGAATTAGGTTTAAAATTTCCTGAAATAACTACATGGATTCGCGCTAATAAAGAGGACTTTAAACTCGTAAAAGACTTAGGTATTCGTGAAACGGGTATTCTTGTTTCTTGTAGCGATTATCACATTTTCAAAAAACTTAAAATGTCACGCAAACAGGCGCTTGATACATATCTTGCCGCTGTAGCGCAGGCATTTGAAGCAGGCGTAATGCCGCGATGCCATTTAGAAGATATTACGCGCGCCGATTTTTACGGTTTTGTAGTACCTTTTGTAAATGAACTTATGAAAATGTCAAATGACGCAGGTATACCTGTTCGTATACGCGCTTGCGATACTATGGGTTACGGTGTGCCTTATCCTGAAGTAGCGCTACCTCGTAGCGTACCCGGTATTATTTACGGTTTGCAACACTTCTCTGACGTGCCAAGTGAAATGCTTGAATGGCACGGCCACAACGACTTTTATAAAGCGGTTACAAACGCATCTACCGCGTGGCTTTACGGCGCATCGGCAGTAAACTGTTCGCTTTTGGGTATTGGCGAGCGTACGGGTAACGTACCGCTTGAAGCAATGATAATGGAATATGCTTCGCTTCGCGGTTCGTTTGACGGTATGGAACCTGCCGTTATTACCGAAATTGCCGAATACTTTAAAAAGGAAATGGGTTACGATATCCCCGTTATGACACCGTTTGTTGGTCGTAACTTTAACGTAACTCGCGCAGGTATTCACGCCGACGGACTACTTAAAGACGAAGAAATCTATAACATCTTTAACACCGAAAAAATACTAAATCGACCCGTATCTGTTTTGCTTGGCAAAACGTCAGGTCTTGCAGGTATCGCTTATTGGATTAACCAAAACTACAATCTTAAAGGCGAAAATGCCGTAGATAAGCGTAGCGACTTGGTTGTTAAGATGAAAGAATGGATTGATAAAGAGTATGAAGACGGACGTCAAACCAGTCTTTCAAACGACGAGATAGAAGAAAAAGTTACCGAATTTTCAGGAGGTAAATTATGATAGAACATAAGACCATATCGCTTGCCGATCAGGTTTTTGAACATCTTGAAACCGATATTTTAAGCGGCAAATATCAAAAGGGCGAAAGTCTTACCGAAAGTAAATTAAGCGCCGAACTTGGCGTTAGTCGTACTCCGATTCGCGAGGCGCTTCGCCGTCTTGAACAAGAGCATCTTATAGAAGAAGCGCCCAAAGGCGTAGTGGTTGTTGGCATTAGTGAAAAAGACCTTGAAGATATTTTTTCAATTCGCGCAGCGCTCGAGGGTAAAGCGGCAGCACTTGCGGCAATAAACCACACCGAAGAACAATTAAGCATTGTTCGTGAAGCGCTTGAATTCCAAGAATTTTATCTTGGTAAACACGACCCCGACCGCATAAAAAGTATGGACAGTCGGTTCCACGAAACTATTTATAAAATGAGTGGCAGCACAGTATTTTACGACGTGCTTATGCCACTTCATAAAAAGATTTTAAAATATCGTAAAGCGTCGGTATGCGACAACAGTCGCGCCGAGGCATCGGTTGCCGAGCATAGAGCAATTTATGAGGCAATTGCATCACGCAATGCCGAACTTGCAGCACAACTTACAACCAAACATCTTAACAATGCTTACGAGCATATAACACAAAAGGAGAATTAACGATGGGTTTAACAATAGCGCAAAAAATTATTAAAGCACATCTTGTGTCGGGAGATATGACACCGGGAAGTGAAATATCACTTAAAATTGACCAGACCTTAACACAAGACGCAACGGGAACCATGGCGTATCTTGAGTTTGAAACAATGGGTCTTAAACGCGTAAAAACCGAAAAAAGCGTTGCATACATAGATCACAACACATTGCAATCAGGTTTTGAAAATGCCGATGACCACAGATATATCCAGTCTGTAACAAGCAAGCACGGTATTTATTTCTCACGTCCCGGTAACGGTATTTGTCATCAGGTTCATCTTGAGCGTTTTGGCAAACCGGGTAAAACCCTTATTGGTTCTGACAGCCATACACCTACAGGCGGCGGTATTGGTATGCTTGCTATGGGTGCCGGCGGTCTTGACGTTGCGGTTGCTAT
>JAFYQN010000129.1 GCA_017559885.1 Clostridia bacterium | reverse complement strand
TTGCCGAACTGCCAAGATATATCGGTAATGAAACGATTGTTGAAAAACGGCTTAAATTTTTAAAAGAACAGGGGATAGACACTGTCTTTTGCGGAAATCTTTCGGCCGTTGCTGTTGCTAAACAGCTTGGATTTAACGTAATGGGTCATTGGGGACTTAACGTAAATAATTCTTATAGTGTTGATTCTTTAAAACAAATCGGTGTTGATAGCGTTATGCTATCCGCCGAAATTTCGGTAAAAGAAATTCAAAAAATCAATGCTACTATTCCTGTGGGGGTTTTTGCATACGGTCGTTTACCTCTAATGCTAACGCGAAACTGTCCAATAAAAAATGGCACAACCTGTGCCGAGTGCGATAAAAAAGGAACGCTCGTTGACCGAAAAGGTATAGAGTTTCCTGTTATGTGTCGCGCGGGGTATAGTGAGGTATTAAATTCGGCGTCGCTTTATATGGGCGATAGATTAAACGAAATACCTAACGTTGACTTTTTGCTTTTATATTTTACAACCGAAACACAAAACGAAGTATGTGATATTGTAAATGCGTATATTAAAGGTCAAAAGCCAAATGGAGATTACACAAGAAATTTGTACTATAGAGATTTAATATAAAAAATTACTGCAAAGGTAAAAAATGCCTTTGCAGTAATTTTTTTGCATTTTTTTCAGTAAGCGCTTGACAAGGGTGTTTTGGTAGTATATAATATGTAATTACTAATGATGGGGGAGTTTGCGCCTTTTTAACGGATTGGATGAAGTTTTTTAGGTAAAAATCCCACAAATTATTGGCAGATATTTCTAAAGAAATATCGCGATTTTAAAGTAGGAGTGATTGAAAACCTATGGAGCCAAACAAAATGGTAAAACCTGTCCAAATGGGTAAAAACACTCGTATGACATTCTCTAAAATCAATGAAGTTATCGATATGCCTAACCTCATTGAAATTCAGAAGGATTCATACAATTGGTTTATCACCGAAGGTCTTAAAGAAGTTTTCAAAGATATGTCGGCTATTACTGACTATAGCGGCAATCTTGTTCTCAGCTTTATTGACTATCGTATTGATGAGCAGCCCAAGTACAGTGTTACCGAGTGTAAGTCACGCGACACAACATACGCTGCACCACTTCGTGTAACTGCTAGACTTCTCAACAACGAAACAGGTGAAATTAAAGAAAGCGAAGTTTTCATGGGCGATTTTCCGCTTATGACCGAATCGGGCACATTTGTTATCAATGGTGCTGAGCGCGCTATTGTATCTCAGCTTGTTCGTTCACCCGGTGTTTACTTTGCAAGAAAGATTGATGAAAAAACAGGTAAAAAGTTGTTTTCATCTACCATTATTCCAAACCGTGGCGCTTGGATTGAATATGAAACAAGTGTAAATGACGTGCTTTATGTTCGTATCGATAAGAACAGAAAGCTCCCCGTTACTACATTTGTACGCGCTTTGGGTATTGCTACAAATGAACAGATGCGTGAACTTCTTGGCGAGGACGAGCGTCTTAGCGCAACACTTGAAGTTGACGAAACAAAGAGTGTTGAGGATGCGCTTGTAGAAGTTTACAAAAAACTTCGTCCAAGTGAACCCGTAACAATCGAGGGAGCAAGAACATACCTTGAGCAGTTGTTCTTTGACCCACGCCGTTATGACCTTTCACGCGTAGGTCGTTATAAGTACAACAAGAAGTTAGCTATCGGCGCGCGTATTCGCGGTAAGGTAGCTGCGCGTCCAATCGTTGACCCCAGCACAGGTGAAATACTTGTTGATGCTAATACAGTAATCAGTCGCGAAATGGCTGATATGGTAGAAGCAAAGGGTGTTATGGAAGCGTACGTTAGCGTTCAGGATGCCGAAGGCAACGCTCGTGAAGTTAAGGTTCTTTCAAACGGTATGGTTGACCTTAAAGATTTTGTAGACTTTACCGCAGAAGAACTTGATGCGCTTGATAAAGCAGGCGTTAACGAAAAAGTATGCCTTAGCGTACTTAAAGAAATTATGGAAGAGATAAGCGACAAAGAAGAGTTAAAACAAGCTCTTGTTGACAATGTTGCGGCCCTTATTCCTAACCACATTACACTTGACGACATTTTCGCAAGCGTTAACTATTTCCTTGGTCTTCCTGCTGAAGTTGGTAATGTTGACGATATCGACCACCTCGGTAACCGTCGTATCCGTTCAGTTGGCGAACTTTTACAAAATCAGTTCCGTATCGGTTTCTCACGAATGGAGCGTGTTGTTCGCGAAAAGATGACTCTTCAGTCACAAGACCCTGAAAATATTACACCACAGTCACTTATCAATATCCGTCCTGTTGTAGCGGCTATTAAAGAATTCTTTGGTTCTTCACCGCTTTCACAGTTTATGGATCAGACAAACCCACTTTCTGAACTTACTCACAAGCGTCGTTTGTCAGCATTGGGTCCTGGTGGTCTTTCACGTGACCGCGCATCTTTCGAAGTGCGTGACGTTCACTACTCACACTACGGTCGTATGTGTCCTATCGAAACACCTGAAGGTCCTAACATCGGTCTTATTTCTTATCTTGCAACCTACGCAAAGATTAACAAATATGGCTTTATCGAAGCGCCTTTCCGTCGTGTTGATAAAACAACAGGTCAGGTACTTGACGAAGTAGTTTATATGACAGCTGACGAAGAAGACGAGTTTGTTGTAGCTCAGGCAAACGAACCACTTGATGAAAACGGCTTCTTTGTTAACAAAAAGGTTAACGCGCGTGTTCGTGATAACTATAGTGAAGTTGAAGCTTCTCGCGCTGACTTTATGGACGTATCACCTAAGATGGTTGTGTCTGTTGCAACTGCTATGATCCCATTCCTTGAAAACGACGATACCAACCGTGCGCTCATGGGTTCAAACATGCAGAAGCAGGCAGTGCCTCTTCTTAAACCCGAAAATCCAATTGTTGCTACCGGTATGGAATATAAAGCAGCAGTTGACTCTGGTGTTGTAGTACTTGCAAAACGCGCAGGTGTTGTAACATACGTTAGCGCTGATATAATCAAAATCCGCGCAAAGAACGGCGAGATTGACGAATATAACCTTATTAAATTCTTGCGTTCTAATCATGGTACTTGTATTAACCAAAAACCAATCGTATCGGTTGGCGATACAGTAGTAGAAAAAGAAGTTATTGCCGACGGTCCTGCTACCAGCAATGGTGAAATTTCTCTTGGTCGTAACGCGCTTATCGGCTTTATGACTTGGGAAGGTTATAACTACGAGGACGCGGTACTTCTTAATGAGCGTCTTGTTCGCGAAGATATCTATACTTCAATTCATATTGAAGAGTACGAAATCGAATGCCGCGATACAAAACTTGGACCTGAAGAAATCACTCGCGATATTCCAAACGTTGGTGACGATGCGCTTAAAGACCTTGACGAACGCGGTATTATCCGTATCGGCGCCGAGGTTAAATCAGGCGATATACTTGTAGGTAAGGTAACACCTAAGGGTGAAACCGAACTTACAGCTGAAGAAAGACTTCTTCGCGCAATCTTTGGTGAAAAGGCACGCGAAGTTCGTGATACTTCTTTACGTGTACCACACGGTGAATACGGTACAATCGTAGACGTTAAGGTATTTACCCGTGAAAATTCATCAGAACTCAGCCCCGGCGTTAACGTTGTAGTACGTTGCTACATCGCTCAGAAACGTAAGATTTCTGTCGGCGATAAGATGGCTGGTCGTCACGGTAACAAGGGTGTTGTATCTCGTATACTTCCAAGTGAAGATATGCCATTCTTACCTGATGGTACTCCACTTGATATCGTTCTTAACCCACTTGGCGTTCCTTCTCGTATGAACATCGGTCAGGTTCTCGAAGTTCATCTTGGTTACGCTGCTAAAGCGCTTGGTTGGAACATTGCTACTCCTGTATTCGATGGCGCGCACGAGTCTGATATTCGTAAGTGCTTTGAAATGGCAGGTATGTCAGAAGACGGTAAGGTACAACTTTATGACGGTCGTACAGGTGAGCCGTTTGATAATAAGGTAACCGTTGGTTATATGTATTATCTTAAACTTCACCACTTGGTTGACGATAAGATTCACGCTCGTTCAACAGGTCCATACTCACTCGTAACACAACAACCTCTCGGCGGTAAAGCACAGTTTGGTGGTCAGCGTTTCGGTGAAATGGAAGTTTGGGCACTTGAAGCTTACGGTGCAGCATACACATTGCAAGAAATTCTTACCGTTAAGTCTGACGACGTTGTTGGTCGTGTGAAGACTTACGAGGCAATTATTAAGGGAGACAACATTCCGGAGTCTGGTATTCCGGAGTCCTTCAAGGTATTGCTGAAAGAGCTTCAGTCT
>JAFYQN010000128.1 GCA_017559885.1 Clostridia bacterium | reverse complement strand
GGTGTTTTGTATCATACCGCCGCAATCGTTTATAAGGCGGATAAGTCGGTCGTAGTTGCCGTAATCACACTCAACCAAAAACTCACTGCAACCACACATCAAAACCCTTTGCGCGCCTGCGAGAGCATCGCGAGTGCTTGTACTGTAAGCGCGCACAAGACCCCCCGTGCCCAAAAGTATTCCGCCAAAGTAACGGGTTACCACAACCAAAACGTTGGTAATACCGCTACCCTTTATAACCTCAAGCATTGGCATACCCGCCGTGCCGTGCGGTTCGCCATCGTCCGAAAAACGCGCCGTGCCGTTTTGCAATATGTAGGCATACACGTTATGTCGCGCGTCCCAATATTTGCTTTTTTGGGCGGCAATAATTTTGCTTGCCTGCTCTTCGGTTTCACAATGAAAACACGTGGCGATAAAACGCGAATGTTTTTCGGTATATTCTGCTGTAAAATCGCCGTCAATTGTTATATACTCCTGCATACGGCACCTCGCTTTACTTATAATTTAAACAAAAAGCCGCAATCAACCCTTAGGCCGATTGCGGAATTGCGGTAATAATTATTTATCTTCCATACCGAAACGCTTTTTAAATCTGTCAACACGTCCGCCGGTATCTACCAACTTCTGCTTACCAGTGAAAAACGGATGACATTTAGAACAAATGTCCAAACGGATGTCCTTCTTTGTTGAGCGTGTCTCGAATTCGGCACCACAAGCACATTTAATTGTTACCTTTTCGTACTGAGGATGTAAACCTTCCTTCATCCTTGTCACCCCTTTCTTTCGTTGTAACATTGGAATTCTACCACATAACTTCAAAAAATGCAAGCATTATTTTTAAAAAATATCAATTTTTTTCAAAATGTTTCTTTATTTTTTCGTAAATCTCCATACTTTTAAATTTAATTTCATATTTTGGCGCGTTTTGAGCCGTTTGCGCCGACGCTTTTGAAACGCTGTCGGTCAAGCTTGCATTGTCGGCGGTAGGCACACAAACGCACGGAAAAACCACACACCACCAATTTTTGCCCTCGGCCGCGCCCAAATCGACAACCAATGATTTATACGTGCCTGCAGGCAGAGTAAAATCATCATACTCGCGTGTGTCAAAATATCTATCCCCTACCGAAACTGCCGCCGTGTAATCAAAACCGTTTTGTTTTATCACCTCGTTGGCAATATCGCTAATAACTTTGGTATTATTATCGGCTGTAATAATCGCGTCGACAACGTTGTCGCAATTTTTAAAAATATCGGTAGAGTTTTCAAGTATTGCATCGCGCACGGCAAGTTTTAACTGTTGGTCTTGGGGTTCATCGGAATTTGCGATTATATGTAATCGCAAAACGTTTTGCCTAAGTTCGTCACATCTTACCTCAAAACGCGCAAAGCTAAGCGCGATAGCGCAAACAAGACCAACCAATACCCCAAGTTCAACGTTTTTTCTTACATTACTTTTCATAAAAATACTCCTGTCAAATTTTCTTTTCAAGGAAAATATTGACAGAAGTATTTAAGTTTATTCAATTTCTAATCCGCTATCGGTAGGCGTAGCGTTTATAACGTTGTATCCCATATCGCAAAGTGATTTTGAAGCTTTGCTTGCGGCAACAAAGTCGTTATATATTGCAAACACGGTAGGTCCGCTACCCGAAAGTGATGCAGCCATAGGCGATGTGGTTTTTATATCCGTTATAAGTTTTGTGTTATCGCATACGGCAAAAAAAGCGTTAAAAACGTTTTGACTTATACCGTCAAGGTCGGCGTTTTGTATAGCGTCGACTACCTTTTGGGTAAAACGTTGTTCTTGCGGACAGGCATCGATTTGCCTATACATATCGGCGGTAGAAAGTTTTACGCCGTGTTTTATAAGCAGTATTGCGCAATCGGGCATATTAGGTAAAGCGCTCATTTGCTCGCCTATGCCACCAACGCGCGCGGTACCGCCCACAATACAAAACGGCACGTCGGCGCCAACTAAAAGACCTATATCGCACAACTGTTGCTTTGACAGATTGGTTTTATAAAGTTTATCAAGCGCAACTATAACCGCGGCGGCATCGGCGCTACCGCCACCCATACCTGCGGCTTGCGGAATATGTTTTTCAATATAAATTTGTGCGCCACCCATAATACCCGTGCGCTCAAAAAACTTTTGTGATGCCTTGTAGGCGATATTTGATTGGTCCGAGAGTCCGCTATCGCTACAATTTACCGTAACGGTGTCGGCTTTTTCTACAGTAACCTCGTCATATACCGATACCGACTGAAAAACCGAATCGATAAGATGATATCCGTCCTGACGGCGACCCAAAACGTCAAGTGTTAAATTGATTTTTGCATTAGCTTTAATTTTCATTAGCTTCACCAAACAATAATTTATTTATGCCGTTTTTCATAAAGTTAACGTTAAGCAAACCGTACGCCAAAAGCGCGCCGCCAACGTTTAGTATAAAATCGTCAACATCGGCGCTACCGGTAAGAAAAACCACCTGTAAAAGTTCGATAGCAATTACAAATAATGATATAAATAGCAAAAATTTTACCGTCGTATTTATTCGTGAAAAGACCCTTGGTACAAGTAACGCAAACGGCATAAACACAAAAAAGTTGCCAAGTATGTTCTCAAGCACAACAAATGGCTCAAGACTACCGTGTTTTAATGCATTTATAAAAAGTTTTACCGTAGCAAAGGGTATTATATTTGTCTTGTTGGCAAAATACTCTTTTAGTTGCTCGCTGTTTGCCAAAAAGATATTTGAAATATTTCTGCCAAAAATGTCGTTTATAAGCGTGAAATCAATAATCAACAAAGTATAAAGTACAAAAAGGCAAAAAAGAATAATCTTCACATAAAAGTGACGGGTAAGTTTTAATGTTTTATATTTCAAAAAAATCACCGCCAAAGATAATTTTACCTTTAGCAGTGATTATTGTCAAGAAAATTGTTTATATTATGTCAAAGACGGTATGTCATCAACTTTATCAATAGTAAAGCGCAAAACGTGAGCGTCCTCTCCGTAACAAACGGGTATGTTCTTTGACGTAGCAAGATTAAACTTTTCTGCGGCAAGTTCAGTTCTTGTGTATCTTATCTCTAAATCTATTGGCATATCAATAGAGATAACGTCGCATTCTTTTTTAACCGCGTCGCATATTCCGTTATATAAATCATTTAGCACAACGTCTTCGTCAATAAATTCGGCAGCGTTTCTGCCCTTGGCAATTTTGGTTATAACGCTTGTTATGTCGGGCGCTGTTTCTTTAAATTGGGCAACGCAAATATCGTCGCTTGCCATAAATATTGGCGCAATACCATAGGTAGCGCAAATATAACTGTCAATTTCAAGTTCGCCAACTTGAACACCGTTAATTTTTATATACTGAATACAAACCGAACTAAACGTATGCGCCAAAACACCATTGAGAGTACCCTCACGCGAGTGATAACCAAGATAAATAATACCTGCAAAATTGTGTTCCTTTACAAATGAATATCTTGGTTTTCCTTTAATAGCGTCTATATCTATATGCACCACGCGACTATCTATATTTTTAGGGTCAACGTTATGCATTCCGCCGTGATTGTCCCAAAGGGCTACCTTGGTTGCGCCGCAATCAAAAAGCGCCTTTGCAACAGCGTTTATTTCTTTTTCGGCATTGGTTGTGGCAAGTTTGTAATCGGGAAGTTCTTTTAAAAGACCTTTGTACGCTTCACCTACCACGCCGTGAATACCCTCTAAATCGCAAGCAATTAAATATTCCATAATATCCTCCATTTTTAAAACAATCGTATTAAATCAAAATATACAGTATAACCGCCGAAAATCATAGACCCGTCCTTTGTGTTTTACACACCGCCTGTACAAGCAACCCAAATACAAATGTAAATAAAAAAGCAAAGCAATAACAGAAGCATTAACAAAACATCAATCCATACTTTTTGGGTGCGTATCATATCAATAATCAATATTACCGGTGCAACAGGAATAAGTGACAAAATGCATATCGCCTCATTATAATATTTGTTAATATTCCATACTATGTCATTATCATTTAAAAAAACAAATCTGGAAATCAGTGCTAAAATCAATCCTATTCCCCATATAGATATGCAAAAAAACATTGTCTTTTTCCTCATGTTCTTTCCTCCAAAAAACTAGTAAAGACAGGGGACGGTTCTATGTCTTTTATATCAGGACGGAGAACCGTCCCCTGTCTTTTCAAAAAAAGGTAGCACCCGAAAGAGTGCTACTCTTTTTCATTAATTTATTTAAAAATATCGTTTACATATATGTTATACATAATCTTTGCAACCTCGCATCTTTGTGCATTGCCTTGAGGTACAATTGTTGAGGAGGTTTTACCGCTGATTACTCCCTTTTCTATTGCCCAAAGAATTGAATCCTTTGC
>JAFYQN010000127.1 GCA_017559885.1 Clostridia bacterium | reverse complement strand
TCAGGATGAACGCAGTCAGTTTAAAAATAAAGAAAAGGCATTAAAGGTGCTGCGCGCGCGTCTTTACGATGCCGAAAAAGAAAAGGCCGATGCCGCTCTTGCATCCGACCGCAAGGCGCAGGTTGGTACGGGCGACCGTAGTGAGAGAATTCGTACTTACAACTACCCACAAGGTCGTGTTACCGACCATCGTATAGGTCTTACACTTTATAAGATTGACAGTATTTTAAACGGCGATATTGATGAGATTGTAGACGGTCTTACAACTTATTATCGTGCTGAAGCTTTAAAAGAGCAGGAGAATTCTTAAATGAAAACTTTAAAATTAGATGCAATAAACGATTACGCTTATGCCGTTAATCGCGCATCTGAAATTTTGCGTTCGGGCGGAATAGTTGCCGTACCTACCGAAACGGTTTATGGTCTTGCGGCTTCGGCTTATAGCGACGATGCCATAAATGCCGTATTTGCCGCAAAAGGCAGACCGCAAGATAATCCGCTTATTGTTCATATTTCAAGTATTGATATGTTGCGCGACGTCGCGCGCGATATACCCGACTCGGCAAAAAAATGCGCAAGCGCATTTTGGCCGGGACCATTTACTATGGTACTTCCAAAAGGCGACAATATTGCAAGCAACGTGTCGGCAGGGCTTAACACCGTTGCGGTTAGATACCCAAGTGATAAAACCATTTGTGATATTATAACTAAAAGCGGATTACCGCTTGCGGCGCCAAGCGCTAATACATCGGGCAGACCCAGTCCAACAACGGCCGCCCACGTAATAGAAGACCTTGACGGCAAAATTGACGCTGTGGTTATGGGTGGTGATTGCCAAGTTGGTGTTGAGTCAACCGTTGTGTCACTTGTAGGCGACAAACCGCGTCTTTTGCGTCCAGGCGCTATAACACCCGACCAACTTCGAAAGATTTTACCCGACTTGGTTATTGACGACGCAGTGCTCCAGCAGTTAAAAGAGGGCGAAGCAGCGGCATCCCCAGGTATGAAGTACAAGCATTACGCCCCTAAAACCAATGCTGTTTTGGTAGAAGGTTGCAGTAACTCATTTGTGAAATTTGTAAATTCAAAAAACGATTGCGCGGCAATTTGTTTTGAAGAAGAATATTATAATATTAGCATTCCTAAAATATCATACGGTTCAAAGCGTGATGAAAAAACCTTGGCGCAAAACGTATTTTCGGTTTTGCGAGATATTGATACCCTTGGTGTAAAAGAGGTTTATATTCACGCGCCAAGTAAAGACGGTGTAGGTCTTGCGGTTTATAATCGTCTAATTCGTGCATGCGCTTTCGAGGTGATAAAATTATGAGTTTTGTAATTGGTCTTACGGGTCCTACGGGCGCTGGTAAAAGCAGTGTAACCGACGTAGCCAAAGAACTTGGATTTAAAGTTGTTGATTGCGATAAATTGGCGCGCGTTGCGGTGCAAAAGGGAAGTGACGGATTAAAAGCCGTGGTTGATAGGTTTGGCGATGACATTTTAAATCAAGACGGCACTTTAAATAGAACGGCGCTGGCGCATAAAGCTTTTTCGTCTACCCAAAACACTGAGTTTTTAAATGAAACCCTATTGCCTTTTATTACAGCACTTGTCAAAAAAGAAATAAACCAAGAATTTGTGCTTCTTGACGCGCCAACGCTTTTTGAAAGCGGCGCCGAGCAACTTTGTAACGAGGTTATAGTTGTACTCGCGGATGAAAAAATGCGCAAAAAACGTATTATGGAGCGCGACGGCATTGATGAAACGGCAGCAGAGCTTCGCATAAAAGCAGGAAAAAGCGATAATTTTTATATAGAAAAAACCAACAATATAGTGTATAATGATTGTGAACTTTCGGTTTTAAATCTAAAAATACAAAAACTAATAACTAAACTTTTGGAGGAATATCAAAATGTCTGATGCAGTTAAAGAACTAAAAGAAAAACTTTTTTATGAAAAAAAGAACGGACTTTTAAAATCAAGTGATGAAACACTTAGCAAAATGCAAGAATATTGCGAGGGCTATAAAGCGTATCTTGACGCAGGCAAAACCGAGCGCGAAGCAGTTGCTACCGCTATTTCTTTAGCCGAAGCAAAGGGCTTTGTTCCTTTTGTAATCGGTAACAAGTATAGCGCAGGCGACCGCGTTTACTTTAACAACCGCGGTAAAACCGTTGCTTTTGCAGTAATCGGTGAAGATGCTGCTGACAAGGGTATCAACATTACTGCGGCTCACGTTGACTCACCCCGTCTTGACCTTAAACCAAACCCACTTTATGAAGAGTTAGAACTCGCTTTATTTAAAACTCATTATTACGGCGGTATTAAAAAATACCAATGGACTGCGCTTCCTCTTGCGCTTCACGGCGTATTTGCTAAAAAAGACGGCAGTGTTGTAGAGGTTAATATTGGCGAAGATGACGCCGATCCAAAATTTGTTATCAACGACCTTTTACCACACCTTGCTCGCGAGCAAAGCAAGCGTACGCTTTCTGACGGTATTCGCGGTGAAGAACTCAACGTTCTTATCGGCAGTATGCCATTTAAGAGCGACGAGGGTAGCGAACTTGTTAAACTTAACATCTTAAAGATTTTAAACGAAAAATATGGTATCACCGAGGAAGATTTCCTCTCTGCCGAACTTGAACTCGTACCTGCGGCAAAGGCAAGCGACATTGGTTTTGACCGTTCACTCGTTGGTGCTTACGGTCAAGATGACCGCGTGTGCGCTTATCCTGCGCTTACCGCTATTTTAGAGGTAGACGCGCCTCAAAAGACCGCTATAGCAATCCTTGCCGACAAGGAAGAAATCGGTTCTATGGGCAACACAGGTTTACAGTCTGACTTTTTAAATCACGTTATTCACGATATTTGCGTAATGCAGGGTTGTGATGAAACTGTGGCAAAGCGTAATTCTAAATGTCTTTCAGCCGACGTTAATGCAGGTACCGACCCAACTTTCCAAGACGTTATGGAACGTAGAAACGCAAGTTTCTTAAACTACGGTGTTGTTGTTACAAAATACACCGGTGGCGGCGGCAAGGGAGGCACGTCTGATGCATCAGTAGAATACGTTGCAGAGGTTCGCGCAATGCTTGATAACGCTGATATCATTTGGCAAACTGGCGAACTCGGTCGTGTGGATGCAGGCGGCGGCGGTACCGTTGCAATGTACGTTGCAAACCTTGGTATTGACGTTGTTGACCTTGGCGTTCCTGTGCTTTCAATGCACGCGCCTTATGAAACAACCGCAAAACTTGACGTATATATGTGTTACCGCGCTATGTATGAGTTTATGAAGTAAATTAGTTAATCAAAGTAATCCTTATGTTTTCCGCGGAGGATTACTTTAATTTAAGAGCAGTAAATAAGTTTATTAATAAAAGTTGCTAAGGAGATAATTATGATTAAAAAATTATCCACAGTAATATTAGCCGTTATTATAATTATGGTAACACCAATGGTAACATTTGCAGACGGAACTATTAGTAATACAAATTTAAATAATTCACACAGTTTAAATTATTATTCGTATAGTGATTATTACGAATCAGAACCAAATAATTCAATCTCCACTGCCGATGTGCTATCAGGGAATTGCTTTGTTTATGGTTCGTTAAATAATTATGATGTGGACTATTACCGATTTACTATTTCCAGTAACGGAATAGCTATAGGTTTTACATTAACCGCTACCGGTCATGAAGTTCTTGCAATGATAGAAGATTCAAATGGAAATGTTGTAACATCTTCTGATAGGTCCTATAGTAACGGAAAATATATTGGCACAATATTGACAACTTTAAAAAGCGGTACGTATTATTTGGTATTGTTTAATAGCAAGGCAGATAAAAGTTCTAATTATGAATTTTATCTTAACGTAGGATCGTCTAATAATGGTTCATCTAATAATGGTGGCTCGTCAACTTCGTGCACGCATGAATATAGCAATGCTTGCGACTGGAGTTGCAATAAATGCGGCGAAATAAGATCAACTGCCCATTCATATATTGGTGCTTGCGACACAACCTGTAATATATGTGGTGAAAAAAGTTATAGATCAGCCCATACATATACTAGTGATTGCGATACAATATGCGATGTTTGTTATGAAACAAGGTCAAGTCAAATCGCTCATACATATACCAGTGATTGCGATACAAGATGTGATCTTTGCAATATACAAAGACATACTTTAATTGCGCATACATATTCAAATGCGTGTGATACAAGTTGTAACGTATGCAATTTTATTAGAGGCGTACCACACTTTTATACTAATACTTGTGATGAGGTTTGTAATGAGTGTGGTTATGTACGCACGGTATTGCAACATACATACACAAATAATTGTGATGCAATATGTGATATATGTGGTTATGTACGAACACCAGCAGAACATAAATATAGTAACACTTGCGACGAATCGTGTAATATTTGTGGCGAATGTCGAACAGAATTGGTGCACAGTTATTCAAATGATTGTGAGAGCAAATGTATTAACTGTGATTATGTAAGAGAATCGTTAGAAATTCCACACTGTTATTCAAGCGATTGTGATAGTGAATGCAATAACTGTGGTTGGGTGCGAGAACCGATTGATGATCATATATACAGTAACGGTTGTGACAGTCATTGTAATAAATGTGGTGAAAAGCGAGAGACAATAATCCATACTTATGATAGCGGCTGTGATTCAAAATGTAATTTGTGTGGTGCAATACAAACTACAATAAAACATACCTACGATAGTTCTTGTGATTTAAAATGTAATTGGTGTAGTAAGCAAAGAAGTACAGTTAAACATAATTATGAAGATTGTTATAAATATTATACTGAAGAAATATATGGTTCTTGGAGTATATCAGTGACAAAAACAGGTGTATATACCTTTAAACCAAATAATAATTATATAGATGATTTTGATATACATAGCATAATTATATTTGATAAAAATAATAATCGTGTTATATATAATGAAGAATTCGATGGTTTTCCTTTGATAAAAGGGCAGAAATATACTATTAGTTTTAGATCAAACCGTGAAGAAGTAATAAAAGGAGAAATTGTTTGGAGTGCGATTGAAATTTCATCCATTATTTTCCCAGATACAAGTGCAGGCGGGTGGTATAACAATGCTGTTACCTATGTTGTAGGTGCAGGCATAATGGGTGGATATCAAAATGGTAAATTTGGTATTGCAGATGGTATACAACGACAAGATTTTCTTGTAATGTTATCTCGACTTGATGGCGTAGACCTTACAACATATGGTGCAAAACATAGTGCGTTTCCTGATGTACCAGAAGATAGCTATTATGAAGCTGCGGTAAATTGGGGATCGGAAAAAAATATAGTTACGGGTTACAACAACGGCAAGTTTGGTGTTGGAGATAAAATTACACGAGAGCAGATTGTGACATTTCTCTATAGATATGCTAACCATAAAGGTTTAGATATAAATTATACAGTTACAAGAGAAAATGCTATAAAAAAACAATACTCTGACTATAAAAATGTAAGCGGATTCGCAAAAGATGCTGTTCTATGGGCAATTGAAAAAGGCATAATAAATGGTAAAACGTCAACAAATATAGTACCTCAAGGTAATGCACAGAGATGTGAAGTTGCTAAGATAATGTATAATATTTTTTTGAATAACATATTTAACCAATAAAAAGACTCCTTCGGGAGTTTTTTTATTGGTTAAAAGCTAAAAATCGTGTTGACAAAACATATATATAGATAGTAAAATTAAAATGAAATAGTTTTGTCTGAATGGGGGGGAGAATATTGGTATTTTCAAGTCTTTTTTTCTTGTATTTGTTTTTACCGCTTAACCTTTTAGTTTATTTCGTTGCAAAAAATATTAAATTGCGAAATATTGTTAT
>JAFYQN010000126.1 GCA_017559885.1 Clostridia bacterium | reverse complement strand
TCTTACCGATACCGCAAGTATTACCGACGTTAATTTCCAAAACATTACTTTTACTATAAAAGCCGGTACTCGTATAGTTGGTACCAATTACGGTCTTTTTGCAGGTACCATTTCTGATAAGGCAAATATTAGTAATGTAAATATCTTTGATAGTCATTTACAAATAGATTCATCATGCTATTTTGGTGTAGATAATTATTCTATTGGATTGGTTTGCGGAATGGGTGATTCGTCAAAGATTTCTACCGCGCAAATTGACTGTAAAGCCGTTGGTGATAATCCCGAAAAATTAAATATCACTGTCAACGGAAATGAAGTTACAGTTGATAAATAAACTATATAAAATAAAGGAGCGACTACTATGAAAAAGAGAATTATTTCACTTATCCTATGCGTTGCATTATGCGTAGGTATGATGTCGGTGCTTACTGCATGCGGTGGCGCTAACTCAGACGCTTTTGTTATTATGACAGAGCAACTTGACGGATTATTTAACCCGTTCTTTTACACATCTGCGCCTGACGGTACAATCGTTGCTATGACACAGATTGGTATGTTAGGTTCAAAGTATGTTGACGGTGAGGTTCAAGTAGCATACGGTGAAGACGAGGCAGTTGTTACAAAGGATTACGACATTATCGAAAATGATGACGATACCGTTACATATCTTTTTGTACTTAAAAATGGTATAAAGTTCTCAGACGGACATCCACTTACCATGGAAGACGTACTCTTTAACTACTACGTATATCTCGACCCAGTATATACCGGTTCTAACACACTTTACTCAACCGATATTTTAGGTCTTTCTGAGTACCGTACACAAACAGTTGGTTCTGCATCTGATGACAGTGACGACCTTATCTCTTCACAAGCAGCATCACGCGCCGCAGCACGTATAAATGAACTTATCAACCTCTTCAATGCCGAAAAAGAAAGTTCTTCTACAAATGAAGTAAACTACGATGCAATGAAGAAGGCAATTACTAGTTATACTGTAAGTAGTGGTTATCAGTCAGCAATTTCAAACAATGCTGACGAAGTATCTAACAAAGATTTGTTAGCTGACTATGATTATGCGCTTAAACTTTTTAAAGAAGAACTTGAAAACGACTATCTTGGCGCTCAAGAATCATATATCGATGAACCTTATAAGTCTTTTGAAGAATTTGAAGATGAAGTTTTCTGCTTTATGTATACAGAAGGTTACGTTGAAGTAGAATACGAAGAAGGCGATGATGGTAAGATTGATCGCACAAAGATTAAGAAACTTACACCATCATATCCAAAGTCAATTAAATCAAAAGAAGATGCA
Source organism: Clostridia bacterium (assembly GCA_017559885.1). GTDB lineage: Bacteria > Bacillota > Clostridia > Oscillospirales > Acutalibacteraceae > UBA737. The sequence goes on along the minus strand of JAFYQN010000126.1, from coordinate 1,400 downwards.
ATTGACTATATCTTTAATGATAAAATTGCTCGCGAATTAGATATTATTCTTATGTACTGGGGTACAGCAAACACGCTCAGCACTGAATTTGCAGCAAAAGCAAAGGAAGTAATTCTTCACGAAAATGTTTCTGAAGACGGTTCGCTCGCTGTAGAAAACATTTCTGGTATCGTTTCACTCGGTCACACCGATCAAGCAGGTGAAACAATTGAAGTAAATGGCACAGAGTACACTATTGCTTCAGCACATAATGATGACGGTACTGTTAAAAATGCAGACGAATACGACGTTCTTTCAATTACTATTGACGGTATTGATCCTAAAGCTATTTGGAACTTTGCAACTACTATCGCACCACAACACTACTATGGTAAAGACAGTAAGGTTGGCGTAGACATAGAAGACAACAAGTTTGGCGTTGAATTTGCAAGTTTTGAGTTTATGACCGATGTTATTCAGTCTCCTACAAACATCAAACTTCCTATGGGTGCAGGCGCTTATAAGGCAACCAACACAAAGAATAAAGATAATCCCGGCGAAAGCGAATTCTATACAAACAACGTTGTTTACTTTAAGTCTAACGATTACTTCGAAACGGTAGGCGAAGGTATTAACAATGCAAAAATTGAAAAGATTCGTTATCAGGTAGTTAGCTCTGCCAATGCAATTGCCGCTTTGGAAGAGGGTAACGTACATTATATTTCACCATCACTTACAACCGATAACTACGAAAAACTTGAAAAACTTTCAAAGAAGGGTATGGTAACCCTTCAAGAAGACCAACTTGGTTACGGTTACATTGGTATCAACTCTGCAAAGGTTAATGATATCAACATCCGTAAAGCAATTATGTGCGCTATGAACACTTCACTCGCTCTTGACTACTATCGTGCAGGTACTGCAGAACAAATTTTCTGGCCAATGTCAAAGGTTAGCTGGGCATATCCAAAGGGCGATGCCGAAGAAGATAACGGTTTTGATTATCCTGCAATCGGTAAGTTTAGTGAAGAAATTGCAATCGCAAACGTTGAAAAATATATGGAAGCTGCAGGCGTTAGCGCAGGCGACAGTGAGCTTAAGATTAAGTTTACAATCGCAGGTTCAAGTTTGCAGGATCACCCAACATATAAAGTATTCCGTGATGCAGCAGCGCTTCTTAACGAGTTAGGTTGGGAAGTTGAAGTTGTTTGTGATACACAGGCGCTCACAAAGATTAACACAGGTTCACTTGAAGTTTGGGCAGCTGCTTGGTCATCTGCTCTTGACCCTGACCTTTATCAGGTATATCACAAGGATTCAACCGCTACAAGCACACTTGCTTGGGGTTATAACTACCTCAAGACAAGCGGTACTGCCGAAGAACAAGATATTCTTGATGAACTTAGCGAACTTATTGATGA
>JAFYQN010000002.1 GCA_017559885.1 Clostridia bacterium | reverse complement strand
TTGCCACCTCCATAGCGCCAAAAGGTTTAGCAAGTGTTAGACGATTTATATGAGGAGTAAGAATATTCATAAGCAAAATCGCATACGAAACGCCTTCGGGTAATGGACTGAACGTTCTTATGACAAAGGTCAAAAGACCGCAACCTACACCAAAAATAAGTTTGCCAAGATTGGTTGTAGGGCTTGTTACGTAGTCGGTTGCCATAAATATAGCGCCAAGCATAAGACCGCCGCCAAAAACAGTAAGCGAAAGACTAACATCTTCTTTTGTAAATAGGTTTGCAACAAGTGTTGCAACTGCTACCGTACCGATAAACGATACGGGAATAATTGGCTTAATAACGCGACGGAGCATAAGATAAATACCGCCGATAATAAGCAAGAAAGAACAGGTTTCACCAATGGAACCGTTGTGTTGGCCAAGGAAAAGTTGTTTAAAGGTATAGGTGGTTTGTTGCGGAGCGTCGGCAACGATTTCTTGTAAACCAAAATACAACTGACCCGAAGTTTCACTCGACATAGGTGTAGCGGTAGTTGTTGCGTCTACGCCTGACAACCAATCTAAAGGTTGTACCGCGTAATTTGATAATTGACCTGCAAATGATGCAAGCAATACGATTCGAGCGGTCATTGCAGGGTTTGCAAAGTTAAAACCGAGTCCGCCAAACATTTGCTTTACAACAATTATTGCAACAACACTACCGATTGCCGCAATCCATAGTGGCGTTTCACTACTTAAGTTCATACCAAGTAAAAGACCGGTAAGCACTGCCGAAAGGTCACCAATGGTTTGTTGTTTACGTAGCGCAATATTCCATAACGCTTCTGCGGCAACTGCCGTAGCGATTGTTGTAAAAAGAACAAGAACTGCTTTTGGACCAAAAAGCACACATCCGTAAATTGCGGCAGGCAAAAGCGCGATAATAACATCAAGCATAATACCGCGCGTTGAGTCTTGATGTCTTATGTGTGGGGAAGAGGTAACTTTAAAAAGTTTACTCATTTGTTTTGCCTCCTTATCTCTGCTTTGGCTGTGCGCATTACCTGTGTAAGAGGTCGTTTTGCGGGGCACATATAAGAGCAACATCCGCATTCCATGCAGTAATTTGTGTTAAGTGAATTTAAAGATTCGTAATTTTTGGTTCTAAGCGCGGTTTCTACCATTGCAGGATACAATCCCATAGGGCAGGTATCGGCGCATCTTCCGCAACGGATACAAGCGGTTTGCGGTTGTGGTTTTGCATCGCGCATAGCAAGAATTGCGTTGTTACGCTTTTCTAAAACCGATTGTTCGCTTACAACGGGGTTACCCATCATAGGTCCACCCATAAGTATACGGTCAACCTCTTCGGTATCAACGCCTATAAAATCAAGAATATCTTTAATAGGTGTGCCGATTGGTACGATAACGTTTTTTGGTTCTTGAACGGCAGTGCCGTCAACGGTTATGCGTTTATAGGTTAGCGGCATACCGGTTGTAATAAAGCGATAAAGCGTTGCAACGCTTGTAACGTTCATTACTATACAACCCACATCGCTTGGTAACTTGCCTGCAGGGAGTTTTCGACCTGTTGCCGAATAGATAATAACCTTTTCGGCGCCTTGTGGATATTTTGACGGCAATTTCATAACTTTTACTTTGTCGTCGGCATCGCGATAATCGGCAGCTACCTGCATAAGTTTTTCTATGGCCAGGGGTTTATTCTTTTCAACGCAAATTACAACCTTCTGGAGAGCAAGTTTTTCTTTTATCAGGTATATGCCCTCAATTACATCATTAAAGTTTTCCATACACTCACGGTAATCCGAGGTGATATACGGCTCGCATTCTGCCGCGTTTATAACAAGAGTGTCAATGACAGCGTCTTTTGATGGAGAGAGTTTAACGTGGGTCGGAAAACCTGCGCCGCCAAGACCTACAAGACCGCATTGTTTTGCCGCTTCGGCCAAATCGGCAGAAGTTTTAACCTTGAAGGGTTTAAGCGCGGGGTCTTTTTCCATTTTGCCGTCGGACTCAATAATTACGTATTTTTGTAACGTGCCGTTACCAATGGTAAGGTCTTTAACGTCGGTAACAGTACCCGACACACTTGAGTGTACAGGCGCGCTTACAAAACCGCCTGCTTCACCGATAACCGTACCTACAAAAACGGCATCGCCTTTTTTTACTATGGGATTTGCCGGTGCGCCGATGTGTTGTGACATAGGTATGTACACGGTAGCAGGCGCAGGCATAATAACCGAATCGATTTCGGACGTGTTTTTTTGATGGTCTAAATGCATACCACCGCGTATCATTTTAACGGGGCGCAAAATACTTTCAGGTAATTTCATACCAAACCTCCAAATGTAATAAGCGATAACAACAAACATAATTCGCCATTATTTTATATTATATAATATAAAAATCAATATTACAAGCAATGTTAAAAACTTGACAAACATTATCAAAAACTTAAATTATTTATGGCAAAATTTAAATTTTACCTTTACAAAAACAAGAAATTTTTATATACTATTTCAAGAACAAATGTTTGAAAGAGGTGAGGGCAAATGAGTGATAGAATAATATTGCATTGCGATCTTAATAACTTTTTTGCCTCGGTGTCATTACTTTCAAACCCAACCCTTTATGATATGCCCGTTGCCGTTTGCGGTAGTATTGAGGCGCGCCACGGTATTGTGCTTGCTAAAAATGAGATTGCAAAAAAGTTTGGTGTTAAAACTGCCGAAGCCGTGTGGGAAGCAAAGCAAAAATGCCCCGACCTTGTAACCTTACCGCCCGATTATAAAAAATATCACGAATATTCAGTTCGTGCGCGTGAAATATACGCGCGTTATACCGATTTAATCGAGCCGTTTGGCATTGATGAGTGTTGGCTTGACGTTACGGGAAGCACGCTTCTTTTTGGTGCGGGCGAGCAGATTGCCAACAAAATCAGAAACGACATAAAGCGAGAGCTTGGCATTACTATTTCGGTAGGGGTTAGTTTTAACAAAGTGTTTGCAAAACTTGGTTCCGATATGAAAAAACCCGATGCTATAACCATTATAAGTCGCGAAAATTTTAAGCAAAAGGTGTGGTGCTTACCGGTAAGCGATATGCTTTTTGTTGGTAAAAGCACCGCGCAAAAGCTTAACCAAAACGGAATATTCACAATAGGTGACGTTACCAAATGTGACGATACAATGTTAAGTCGTTTGCTTGGTAAAGCAGGCGCGCAACTTAAAAATTACGCGTTGGGTGAAGACGTTTCGCCCGTAACACCTGAAAGTGATGACGATATACCTAAAAGTATAGGTCGTACCATTACTCCGCCCGAGGATATTGTCAACTCGGACGGCGTGTGGAAATTGTATATAGGAATCGCCGAAGAAATTTCTGAAATATTGCACGCAAAGGGTCTTTATGCCGCAACTATTCAGGTGCATACGCGCGATACAAACCTAAAAACAAAAGAGTATTCACGCACCCTTACAAGCCCACTTAATACATCAATTTTATTAGCGCGAGAGGCAATGAAAATATTTGAAAAAAACTATACTTGGGATTTGCCTTTGCGTTCGGTTGGTTTTAGAGTTACCAATTTAAAAGGGGATAACGTAGCGTTTCAAACCAATATTTTTGACGATGACCGCGATAATGAGCGAGAAGAAAAAATTGAAAATTCAATTTTAAACGTGCGCAAAAAATTCGGACATAAAAGTCTTGTGCGCGGCAGAACTTGTGATGAATAGTAAAAAGCACTTGCCATTGTATAGCAAGTGCTTTTTATAATGCTTCGGCTAATTTTTGAGCTGATTGGTAGCGGTCTTCGGGATTTAAGTTAGTACATTTTTTTACAATTTTACCAGGGGTACCTCTTACTAAAAATTGACTTGGATGTTTGCCTGTAAGCATAACATTAAGTAAAATTCCCATAGCGTAAATATCGGTTCGGGCATCGCTTGACGACACCCCTAATTGTTCGGGAGAAGCATAACCAACAGTACCCATAATAATGGTATCTTTTGTGCTAATAGATATTTGTTTCGATATATTAAGATCTATCAAAACAACACGACCATTATCTGAAATCATAATGTTTTCAGGTTTGATATCGCGATGCACGAAACCATTTTGGTGTAAAATTTCGAGAGCATTGCATACGTCGATAAGCACGCGTTTTGCCCCACGATAACGATAGTTGCCGCTTTTCATAACGTCGGCAATTGTTATACCGCTAATAAACTCTTCTAAAACGATTTGACCATTTGATAATGTTATGGCATCATACACTTCGGGTAGATTGGTTGTTTTTATATTACATAAAAACTCGTATGCGGCAATATTTTTTGGAAAACTTCGAAGGATTAAATCTTTATTTAATTGCTTATGTCGCAGTCGCAAAACGCTACAATCATTTTTTTCTGACAGTACGCTTACAATGTGGTAACTTTCAAGCAATTGTTTTGTATATTGTTCGCGAGTAATATCTAACGTGTTCACTCAATATCACCGCCATTCCATTCTTTGTACTGCGCATCGTATTTGTTGATAATGTTACGGTAATAGTAAAACTCAAAGTTTCTACAATCACGCGCGCAATGTATGGTAAGTGTTCCTGTGCGTTTAGAAACATCAGGCAAAGCCGATTCGTATATAGCAATTACTTTACTGTGTAAATAAATGTCTGTTAAATTGTAACAATTTGAAAAAGCATTTTCCCAAATGGTTCTTACGGTAGCGGGTAGCACAACCTTTTTAACTGTATGGCTAACGTTTGGGTTAGAAAAGGCATCAGGCATAATGGCGCCAACCTTTTTGCCGTCAATCTTTTCGGGTATTACGTATACACCGTCGGACGATATTGAACTGACGCCTGTAATAACTATAACATTTTCTACAGCGTACGAGTCGTGCCCCGGTGGGTAACAGTCGGCTGACGTAGCATCGCGATAGGTGTAAGTCGCTTCGCTGGGGGTAGGTGTGGTGCTGCTATCTACGTTACTTGAGTGCAATGACGAATTATCGGTATTAGACGTTTTATTGGTTGATGAATCCTCATCCAAAGAGTTTTCAGAATTGATGCTTGTGGTTGAGCTGCTATTAGTAGAAGAAGTTGATGAGTTTTTATTAATGTCATTACCATTGTTATTGCTGTTGTTACCTTCGGTACTATGGTAATCGTTATCGTTATTTTGTGTGGTTGTGTTTTCGGTATTATCTTTAAAGTTTTCTACTATATGCTGTTCATCGCTCGAAAAGGTTTGTCCCGAGATATATGATGAATTGTTGTTTGTGTTGTTTTTAATTAAAAAGTGCGCCGATATAATTAAAAGCAACGCGAGTAGCAAACATATCGCGAGTATACCAATCCAACCCAAGAAGGCGGCGATTACATAAATCCACTTTTTGTTGTTTTTTTGTTTTATTTCAATTTTTCGCTTTTCTTGTAGCGAGGACATACAAAACACGCAAAAACGTGCGTTGTCCTCAATATTTGCCTTGCAAAACGGACATTTTTTCATCATTTACCCCAAGGTGTTTAAACCGTATTCATACAATAATTCGTTAATTTCTATAACAGACAAACCTTTACAAATGCCGTAAAGCACGACACTATCAAACGGTAGTTTTACATAAAGTTGCGAGTATCCTGCTGTCTTAAGCAAAGTTTGTAATTCGTCAACGTTAAGTTTCATTGCGATTGCAAGACACAATAATTTGTTCCGTTCGGGCATGCGCAGGCCTGAAAAAATTTGATAACCGTAAACCTCACTCATTTCTGCCGACTTTATAACGGCAGATTTTTTTAGTCCTTTTTTGCAAAGTATATTTTCTAACAATTCGGACAATGTTTCGGTAATTAGATATTGTTTATTCTCGTTGTAAAATGTTGTAAAATTAGGGCATAGACCCAACTCTTCTACAATTTTTGATGTGTTTTTTTGCATAGCCGTCACCCTTTCATAAAGTTTATGATATCATAAATGATAAAAAATTACAACTATGCTCTCAGCATAAGATTTTTAAGCGTTTAGGTGCTAAAATACATTTATAAAACGCGTGACACAAATTTACTTGCGCGTTTGATTTTGGTTTTAGGAGGACTTAAAAATGAAAAAATTATTATCGCTTATATTGGTTGTAGCAGTTATTGTATGTGCGGCGCCGTTTGGCGCTTTTACGCTAACCGCTAATGCATATACATCGGGCTATTATGAATACTATATATCAGATGTGCAAGGCGGGGCGGTAATTGAAGACGTTAATATATCTATTAACGGTAATGTAACAGTTCCGTCAAGCTTGGG
>JAFYQN010000125.1 GCA_017559885.1 Clostridia bacterium | reverse complement strand
CGGTTTTCTGCTAAAATCATAAAAACACCTCAAATCAAATTTGTAACTTAATTATAATATATAGTTTTTGATTTGTAAACTGTAATTTTGCTTGAAAAAGAAACGTTTTTGTGCTAAATTAAAAATGAAGTAATTTACCTTTGGAGGTATTGTATTATGAGTTTTGAAAATCAAATTAAGAATCTAATGCAACAAATAAATAATTTTGTGGCTACCGATGACAACAGCATGCCTCAAAATACATTTTATCTAAACGAAAAGGACATTTTGTGTTGCGAGCGCGAAAGTGGTGTTTCACGTTTTCCTTATGATGCAAACGGTCTTGTTGTATGGGCGCGCTCAAGCGGTCATATTGACGCTTACGAGTCAACCTTTACTATTTTCCGCGAACTCAACAACTTTGAAGATGCATCTATTACCTTTATGGGCGGTTTAAAACAGGAAAACAGCTATTACCCCGTATCGCTTTTTGACTGTCAGCGTCAATTGTTTGAGCCGATTGATATTAAGCGTTACGTTGTTTACTCTTTCAGATACGCTTATTACATAGCAGACACACCTGACGTTACTTTTGCAGTGCGTGTTCACGTAAGCATGAACAAACACATCCACTTTGCATTTACCGCAATCAACAAAACCGACAAGCCACAAAATATCTATATGATGTCTTGTATCGACGCTTGGCTATTTTACCGTAATAATGGCGGCATATATGATATTATGAACCGCTTTGGCAAATACTATGACAACGGAAATTTCCTTCTCCGTTCATACGAAGACTGTATGGTAGTTTCTCGCGCGGCAACGGGAGCCGAGTGCGACAATGAGTACATTACCGTACAAAAGGACGACGTATTAGGTCCTGTTGGTCGCCTTATGAGCAACTCTCCTATTCTTAAGACAGGCGTATTTAAAAAGTCCCTTGCCGCAAACTCGGTACATGTGCCTGTAAGCGCCGACTGCGCTCACTACACCTTGGGTGGCGGCGAAATCGTTCGTCGCGAATATGAGCTTTCTTACTGCCATACCCTAAAGGAAGCCGAAGCTAATATTGATAACAAACCCGACATCCAAAAAATAGATGCCGAACTTTTTGCCGACGAAGAACTTGCTCTTTCAAACTTTGCGACAATGCAAACACACTTTAAGGACTACGATGGCGATATAAATCCACAGGTTCTAAACCGCTTTGTTCGCAATATTCAAAAACAAATTTCTTTCTGCGCTTTGGGTAAAAACTATTTTGGACCTATGATTGGTATTCGCGACGTTATGCAACAACTCGAATCATCACTCATTTGGCAACCCGCTGACAGCCGCCGTCAATTTATAAACGCGCTTAACCACATTCTTGAAGACGGCAGACCACCACGTCAATTTTCGGAACAAGAAAGTCCCGACTTTATGCCTGAATTTGACCTTCGCAAGTTTATCGACCAGGGCGTATGGATTATTACAACCCTTCACACCTATTTGTCATACACAAACGATTGGTCTATCTTAGATGAAAAATGCGGTTACTACGTAGCGGCCGAAGACAACTCTCGCCTTATCGCAAGAAGTCAGATTGTAGATACCGTGCTTGACCACGTACTTAAGATTATGGATTTCTTGTGCAGTAACATTGACAAAGATACCGGTTGTTTGCACTCGCTATTCGGCGACTGGAACGACGCTCTTGACGGTCTTGGCAAGACAACCGATCCTAATCGCGAATATGGCACAGGCGTTAGCGTAATGGCTTCATTACAACTTTATCAAAACTGCGGCGAGATTTGCGAAATTCTTGCTCACGTTGGCGGTTACGATAGTAAAATTGCCGAATACAAGGCATTTGCCGAAACTCTTAAAAACGGTCTTACCAAAAACGCTATCGACGTAAACGACAAAGGCGAGCGTCGAGTTGTTCACGGTTGGGGCGACAATATGTCATATAAAATTGGCTCTTGGTGCGACCCTGACGGCAAGGCGCGCGTTAGCGGTACTGCAAACTCATTCTGGGTAAATAGCGGTATGATAAAGAACGACCCCACAATGAAAGAAAGCATTATGGCGTCATTCTCATGTCTTGAATCAGATTTTGGCGCAATGACCTTTGATAAGGCATTCCCACTTGATATGCAAAAATACGTTGGACGTATTGCAAGAATTACCGCCGGTACTTACGAAAACGCAGGCACATACGTTCACGCTACAATGTTTACAGCGGCAGCTCTATTCCTTATGGGTGAATCAAAAGAAGCGTGGCGACAGATTGGTCTTGGTTGTGTGCTTTCACACAAAAATTGCACAAAATCGCCATTTGCTATGCCTAACTCATACTTTAGAAACGAAGAATACTGTATAGACGGCGAATCGTTTGCCGACTGGTACACAGGAAGCGGTACGGTATTTATTAAAGACCTTATCAAATACGGCTTTGGTGTTTGCCCCACTATAGAAGGTCTTGTTATTCAAACCGCAAAATATATGCCTACAACTAATGCCGCATTGGATATCGTTGTTAAGGGCAAGAAAATCAAGTTTATATACAAAAACGAGAACAACTCAAACCGTAAATTCCTTGTTAACGGTTCAGAGGTTACAGGCGAGTTTGACAGTCTTATGGATATTAACCGCGTATTTATACCTACAGCCGACGTTGTAGACAATATGGTTATAGAGGTTATCGACTAATAATCGCTTGACAAATGAATTTTTGAGTGGTATAATCCCAATATATTTTAAAAGCATTGATAAAGAAAAGTAACGGTATAAACGGTGCTTAGTGAGTGGCAGATAGTGCAAATGCCGCCATACGCATACCGCGAAGAACACTTTGGAGCTGCAAACCCAAAAGTTAATCACTTAGTAGGGGCGCCGTGGGCGGCACGTTAAAGCCGATAACAGTTATACGCTGTGAGTGACTGTATTTATTGCAGTAATACGGGTGGCACCGCGAGTAGTAGTTAATGCGCTATTCGTCCCTGATTTTTTCAGAGGATGAATAGCGTTTATTTTATTTTGCATAATTTACTTATGGAGTGATATATTATGAAACACATCGACATTATTGAAATTTTAAAGGGCAACTACACCGACCAAAAGGTTACTGTTTGCGGTTGGGTGCGTACCTCACGCGATTCTAAAAACATGGCATTTTTAGAGCTTAATGACGGTACCACACTCAAACATTTGCAAATCGTAATCGACAAGGCAGTTATGACCGACATTGCCGAATTTATGAAACTCGGTACTTCACTTAAAGTAGAGGGTACGGTTGTTAAATCGGTTGTTGCCGAAGACTCGGTTGAAATCAACGCTGAAGCAATCACAGTGCTTGGCGTTTGCCCACCCGAATACCCACTACAGAAAAAACGTCACACACTCGAATACTTACGTACAATTCCTGCGCTTCGCGTTCGTACAAACACATTTAACGCCGTTCTTCGCGTGCGCTCGGTAATTTCGGCTTGTATTCACGAGTTTTTCCAAGAGCGTTACTACACCTACATCCACACACCACTCATCACAGGTAGTGACTGTGAGGGCGCAGGCGAAATGTTTAAGGTAACCACCCTTCCCTTTGACCATGGTTTTAAAACCGAGGAAGAATACGACGCCGCTGACTTCTTTGGTCGTCGCGCTGCTTTGTCGGTATCGGGTCAGTTAGAGGGTGAGGTTGCCGCTATGGCTCTTGGTAAAATTTACACCTTTGGTCCTTCTTTCCGCGCAGAAAAGAGTAACACTCCCCGTCACGTTGCCGAGTTCTGGCACGTTGAACCAGAGGTTGCTTTTGCCGAGCTCGATGATATTATAGAAATTGCAGAAGACCTTATCAAGCACATTATCAACACCGTACTCGAAAAATGCCCCGAAGAACTTAAGTTCTTTAACGCACATTTTGAAAAAGGACTTATCGAAAAGTTGGAAAGCGTTGTCGCTAACGACTTTGCAGTTATGACCTACACCGAAGCAATAGATGCACTAAAGGCAAGCGGCAAAGAGTTCCAATACCCTGTAGAGTGGGGTTGTGACCTTATGACCGAGCACGAGCGTTATATTGCAGAAGAAATTTGCAAGCGTCCTGTTTTTCTTACCAATTATCCTAAGGAAATTAAATCTTTCTATATGAAACAAAACGCCGACGGCAAAACCGTTGCGGCAACCGACTTACTTGTTCCAACAGTTGGTGAAATTATCGGTTGTAGTGAGCGTGAAGCCGACCTTGACAAACTTATTGAAGCGATGAATATTCGCGGTATGAACCTCGACGATTATACCGACTATATCTCTCTTCGTAAATTTGGTTCGGTGCCACATAGCGGTTTTGGTCTTGGACTTGAGCGAATCATTATGTACGTTACAGGTGTGCAAAACATTCGTGACGTTATTCTCTACCCACGTACAGTTGGTACTATTTCTTAATTTGGTGGTTTTATGTATAAATCAAAACTTAACGTACTCGAAACGCAGGGCATTATCCGTTCGCTGCGCCACAAGTTTGAAGAGCATCTTTGCGACGCGCTAAATCTTCGTCGTGTGTCGGCGCCTCTTTTTGTAAAGCACGGTAGCGGCCTTAACGATGATTTAAGCGGTGTTGAACGTCCTGTTTCGTTTGATATTTTACAGTCGGGCGAGGTTGTAGAGGTTGTTCACTCACTCGCTAAATGGAAACGTATGGCGCTTGGTAAATATGGTTTTGCCACTCATACCGGTCTTTATACCGATATGAACGCTATCCGTCGCGACGAAATTTGCGACAACATTCACTCGCTTTACGTTGACCAGTGGGACTGGGAAAAGGTTATAGAAGATAGTGACCGCACAGTAGAATTTTTGCAAGATACTGTAAGACGTATTTATGCCGCAATACTACTCACTGCAGACTTTGTTGAGCGCAGACACCCTGAGCTCCAAAACTATCTCCCCCGCGAAATTAAATTTATAACTTCGCAAGAGCTTTTGGACAAATACCCAGCCCTTAACGCAAAAGAGCGTGAAAACGCTATTGCAAAAGAATATGGCGCAGTATTTCTTATGCAAATAGGTAACAAACTTTCAAACGGCGAAAAGCACGACGGCAGAGCCCCCGACTATGACGATTGGTCACTTAATGGCGACCTGCTCGTTTACAACCGTGTGTTAGATAGTGCGCTTGAACTTTCAAGTATGGGTATCCGTGTTGATAAAGAAACCCTCTTAAAACAACTCGAAATCGAAAACAAACTTGATAGATTAGAACTGCCTTTCCACAAGTCACTTGTAAATGATGAGTTACCTCTCACCATAGGCGGTGGTATTGGTCAATCACGACTTTGTATGCAAATACTTCAAAAAGCGCATATAGGCGAGGTTCACGCATCGGTTTGGCCCGAAAGCGAAATTAAAAAATGTGAAGAAGCAGGAATTGAACTGTTATAATGCACAATTCACAATGCATAATGCACAATTTTAAAAAACCAAAGACACTGCTTCAAAACAAAGCAGTGTCTTTAGTTTTTATCATTCGTTCAAACGATTATTCAACACATTCAAAATCATTGTGTTATAATTTGTTTCAGATAATTATTAACTATTTTATAACGCTTATTTTTTATTGTGTTAAAATGGTTTTAAAACATTTACAAAGACGTGTAACTATGAAACAAATTGAAACAAAAAACTTGATGTGTTACATAATTTAATATTAGAATTACGTTGTGTTTCATATCTACAAAACATCATACAATATGAAACTACTCTTTAGTTGACGACAGTAACGAATTTTGGGAAGAATCAAAAAATTATTTGATTGACAGAGAAACCGAAATAGTTGAAAAATTTAAAACTTTAACACAATCAAAAGACTTTTCTTTCACATTAAAATAGACCATATTTTTAATCGTAAAAACTTTATTATATAGTAATTGTGCATTGTGCATTATGCATTGTGAATTAATATTTCTTTTGCTTTCTGCTCTGCAAAGAGTGTCATCGTTTTAAAATTCATAGCGTCAATATAATACTTTTCTAACTTATCGTGAATGCTTTTTGCTTGAGTTAGCGTTTCTATTGCGCCAAGCAGTAATTCTCTTGTCAAGCGGCGGTTAAATGTTAGGCGACTGCGACACTCACGCAAAACATTTACATCAAAAAAGCGTCGCGCGTGTATGCGGCGGTGTGACTCGCTAAAATGCATATATTCATACTCGCGCACAAAAGCGAGTGAAAGTTCGGGAATTAGCATATGGTCGGTTATCTCCGACGGCAAAAATGGATTTTTAAGCGTAATTATTTCATAACCGCGCGTGAGCGCTATTTTGCGAATTGCGTTCATTATTTCATTTGCCGCGCCACCGTATTTATCGTCAATTACAATTATGTTTTTATAAAAATCTTCTACCGTGCGTTTAAATGCTACAACACCCTTTGGTGTTACACCGCCTATAAATCTCACCCATTCTTTTGGCGTGTTTGTTTTTGATTTTGGTATTAAACGATTGGCAAGTTTTAACCCATAATGTTCGGCTTTTTTTAGATTGATAAACCGCTTAGATAACTTAAAATTATCGCATATTAGTTCCCCTGCCGCCGATATATACGCCGATGCCGTTTTATGAAGTTTTTTGTTCTCGTTTGTAACGGTTATTATCTCTTGCGCTTTTGAGCGCAGTTTTTCGTTATTCCAAAACTGCCCTAAATTTATTATCTCTTCGCAAACGCCGGGAATTTTTGGTTCAACCACGTGGGGCGCGGTGCCGTCAAGAATTATTATCTTTTTCTCTTTTATAATCACCCCGTCAAGACTGTCAGGGTCGGATGAGCAAGGAAAAAGTTCTACCGAATAACCATTATCTATAGCTTTTACTAATATATATTTCATAAAAGACGATTTACCCGTGCCGGGTCCACCCTTTATTATGTATGCGCGCCAACCGTCTGTGAAATCGTAATTGTCTTCAAAATGTGACACAAAACCTTCAGCCGAATTTGCCGCTAAAAAATATTTAGAAAAGTTATTTTCCATACCAAAAACCACCTAAACACACAAATTTTTTCTTTTACATACTATTCCTAAATTAAAGGTTTTGACACAGGCGCAATTTTGTGTTAAAATACATTTTGCGAGTTGGTTACGCGGTTGCGCATATTATTATGTGAGGAAAGTCCGAGCCCCACAGGGCAGAATAACAGCTAACAGCTGCCGAGGGTGACCTTAGGGATAGTGCAACAGAGATATACCGCCGTTTTTACGGTAAGGGTGGAAAGGCGAGGTAAGAGCTCACCTACCAAACGGAGACGTATTGGTACTGTAAACCCTATTTGGAGCAACGCTGACTGTGGCGATACATTGGCCCGATGTGCCACGAAAAGCGGCTTGAGCGTGTAGGCGACTACACGTCGAGATAGATGACCGCGCACGACAGAACTCGGCTTATAGACCAAGTCGCACTTAAAAAGACCGCTTTTTGCGGTCTTTTTTATTTTCTCCTTTTTAGTCTTTGTCCACAACCTTGCGGTTTTCCTTCTTTGGCAAACCCTGCGCAATTTTGGGAAAATCGTTATCGCTGTCACAAGTTGGTTGTATTTCATAGGTGCCGTATTTATTCACAAGTTCAAATGCCGTTTCGGGTTGCGACACAATATAATCACTCTTTGATATTTTCTTTTTGTTTTTCATATTATCACCATCAACATTATTTACACAAAATTCAATACTATACCTTTGACATATATAAATATATATGTTATAATGTACGGTACGAAAATATCCCTTGGAGGAATAAAAATGTTAGACATTAAATTTATTTGTGAAAATCCGGAACTTGTAAAAGAAAATATTAAACGCAAGTTTAAAGACAACAAGTTACCGCTTGTTGATGAGGTTATCACACTTTATAACGAGAAAAAGGATGTAAATCAACGCGCTAACGAACTTCGCGCAAATCGTAACAAAATAAGCAAACAAATCGGTATGCTTATGGCTCAGGGTAAACGCGAAGAGGCAGAAGAAACCAAGAAACTTGTTACCCAACAAGCCGAAGAGCTTAAAGCTCTTGAAGAAAAAGAAGCCGAGCTTGAAGTTCGTGTTCGCGATATCGTTATGAAAATTCCTAACATCGTAGACGAAAGCGTACCCGTAGGTAAAGACGATAGCGAAAACGTAGAAGTCCAGCAATACGGCGAAAAGACCTCAGTAGATTTTGAAATCCCATACCACCCCGACATTATGGCACTCTTTGACGGTATTGACAAGGATGCCGCAGGTCGCGTTGCGGGCGAAGGTTTTTATTACCTTATGGGCGACATTGCTCGCCTTCATTCAGCAGTTACCGCTTATGCGCGTGACTTTATGATTGACAAGGGCTTTACCTACTGTATCCCACCATTTATGATCAGAAGCCACGTTGTTTCAGGCGTTATGAGTTTTGAAGAAATGGATGCTATGATGTACAAAATTGAGGGCGAAGACCTCTATCTCATCGGCACTTCAGAACACTCAATGATTGGTAAGTTTATTGACACCATCACCCCTGAAGAAAAGCTCCCTCTCACCCTTACAAGCTATTCGCCTTGCTTCCGTAAAGAAAAGGGCGCTCACGGTATAGAGGAGCGCGGTATTTACCGTATACATCAGTTCGAAAAACAGGAAATGATAGTTGTATGTAAACCTGAAGAAAGTATGGATTGGTTTAATAAAATGTGGAGTTATTCTGTAGAACTTTTCCGCAGTTTAGATATCCCCGTTCGTACGCTCGAATGTTGCACCGGTGACCTTGCTGACCTCAAAGTTAAGTCTTATGACGTTGAGGCATGGAGTCCAAAACAACAAAAATATTTCGAGGTTTGCTCTTGTTCAAATCTTGGTGATGCTCAGGCGCGCCGACTTGGCATCCGCGTTAAAGGTGAAGACGGCAAAAAGTACTTGGCGCACACCCTTAACAACACGGTTGTTGCTCCCCCTCGTATGCTTATCGCTTTCCTTGAAAACAATCTTACCTTTGACGGCGAATATTACACCGTTAAGATTCCCGAGGCGCTCAGACCATATATGGGTGGCAAAACCGAAATTAAAGCCATAAACAAATATAACGGATAAGGTGAAAATATGTCAGAATATACCCCAAAACATTCCGATAACGAACCCAAAAAGAGTAGTTCTAAAAAATCTATTGGTTTATTCCTTGCAGGTTTTGGCACAGCTCAAATAATACCTATAATAATTGTGACCATTGCGTTTGCACTTGTGGCAGTTATGCTATTTGTATACTTATTGCTTCCACTTTTTGGACAAAACAATACCGATAAATATAAAAACGACGGTAGCACGATTATATCATCCGACTCGTCAACCGTATTGCCTGCTAACCCTATTGACTTTGAATCCGTTCAAGCGGAAAACCCCGACGTTTGCGCTTGGATTCAAATTCCCGGTATTGACATTATCGACTACCCCATTTTGCAAAGTTCACCCGAAGCAGACGATAACTTTTATTTAGACCATGATATAAACGGTAAGTCAAAACGCGCAGGTTCAATCTATATTCAAAAACTTAACAACAAAGATTTTACCGACCCTGCTACGCTTATTTACGGTCACAATATGCTTAACGGCACAATGTTTGGTCAACTTAAAAAGTTCCGTACCAAGTCATTTTTTGAAGAAAATCGCGAAATTTACATTTATATGCCGGGTCATATTTTAAAATACGAAATTATTTCGGCATTTGTTTATGATGACAGACATATAATTAACTCATTTAATTTCGATATCGAAGAAGAACGTATGAAATTCTTTAATGAATGCACAAACCCG
>JAFYQN010000124.1 GCA_017559885.1 Clostridia bacterium | reverse complement strand
ATTACAATTTAATTAAGGAGTAAATTATGATTTGCGACAAAAACACTTGGCAAAAACCAAAAACCACAAAAGTATATCTACAACATCCTCTTGCGGAGCGTATTGCCTTGCTTTGTCCTGATTTTAAGTTACTTAACCTACCTTTAATAGATAATAGCACACACGTCGGTCAAATCGGCGTGGGTGCTATTGTGCTTTGTGGCAGTGATTTGGAAGCGTTTGACTATAATGAAACGAATTTTGAAAGGGTAGAAAATGAATATCCAATATATAAAATAAATAACAAATCATCGTTCAATATCTCACTTGAAGCGTTTGCAAGTGAAGAGCGAAATACCACTATTTATTTTAAAATTGAAATTACTAACAATACCGACAATGTTATTACTGATTGTATAGGTATTATGCCTCGTTCTGGTCAAGAAAAGTATATGCTAAACCAACACCAAGAGGGCTATTCGCCATATTGTCCAAACTATAAAAATTGGTTTATGCTTAAAAGAACGTGGAAAAATATTAATTCAACAAGTTCGGCAAGCGATATTGGTTTTCTTACAATAAATTGTCAAAACGCTACTCAAAAATGGATAACCAATTCCATAAACGGTCATAGTTTTTCAGCGTCTGATTATTTTTTAATAGATTTTAATTTAAACGTTGGCGAAAAGGCAACCGTATACGGCGCGTTAAAAGCCAATGAATCAATTAATAAGTTCGACTATAATACCGAGCGTCAAAATTCACTTTTAGCGTGGCAAAACGTTGCAAATAATATTAAAATCAAACCAAATACCGATGATTCAAATATTCAAATAATTTATAGACATTTGGCGCTTCAGTGTATGCAAATGTTATCACGATATCAAGATAGCGATTTAGTAACAACACGGCAAGGTGATATTGGCAGATTTGTTTGGCCATATGAAGGCGTTCAAATTTTAATGCAACTTGACAAAATCGGACTAAACGATTACACAACCGATGCATATCGGTGCTTTTTTAAGCGATGGTTTGTAAGTGACGGTGAGGATAAAGGAAAAATATTCAGCAACGCAGGTTGGGAAAATTTTACGGGTTCAGTACTATGGGGTGTATGTCAACATCTTTTATGTAATAAATCCAAAGTTGAATTTGATGAATTTTTACCATATATAACAGCAATGCGCGATTATATAAATAAAAAAAGAAACTTACATCGAAATAGCGGTTTTAATGGAATTTTTCCTTCAGGAAAGGGTAGTGATTGGTCAGAAATTGGTCAATTTTGGACCTTTACCGATTCTCACAACGTTAGAGCGCTCGAAGAGGCGGTTAAATTATTAACGCTTTATAATCATAAAGAACTACATCCAACCAAAGTTATTTATGATGAATATTATCAAGTTGTTTGTAATATTCGTGATTTATTACATAGCGAACATATAAATGACGAAGCATATATATTACCACATATGTTAGGACAAAGTTTTGAAGATACTGAAAATTATAGTTATTATACCGATGGCGCGCCATATCTACTCTATACAGGTTTTATACTGCCCGGTAGTAAATTGATGCGCCAAATGGAAAACTTCTTTGTAAAACGCGGTCAATTTCAAAATGGACTTACAGGTAGAATGACAAGTTGCGCGAGTATGTGGGACGAAGCATATTTTGGCGGTTACGGAGACGTTTGGTACACAATGCAAAGCGAAACCTATTGGTTAAAAGCGTGGTTGGCTTGCGGCGAAAAAGAAAAAGCCCAAAAAACGCTTGATGCTATGCTAAAATACGGTATGACCGATGAATTTATTGTTGCGGAAAGATATTGTTCTATAAATCCTTGGTATAGTCCGTGGCAACCTAACGGAAGCGGAAGCGCCAGAATGATTGAAATGATTTTGGCTTATTATAACGAAATAGAGTGTTAATATGAAATATTTAAAGTGGATTAATAAGCATTGCAATTCATTATGCGGTAAAACTGTTGCGATATCGGGCGCTACAGGGGGCATAGGTGTTGAAGTTTGTAATTATCTTGCGTATTTAGGCGCAGATTTAATATGCCTTGACCGAAATGCCGATAAATCAAACAAACTTATCGAAAATTTAAAAATCAAATTCCCAAAATTGAACGCAAAGCATATATCAGTTGATTTAGAGGATTTTGATAGAGTTGTAAATGTTACAAATCAACTTAAAAAACTTAATATTGACTATTTAATTCTTAATGCTGGTGCATATAAAATCCCTCGACATAAATGTAGTACGGGATTTGACAATGTTTTTCAAATTAATTTCGTTTCACCGTATTATATAGCTCGTGAACTAATGCCTTATATAAAAGAGCGTGGCGGTAGGGTAATCGCGGTAAGTAGTATTGCGCATAATTATTCTATAATCGATGTAAATGATATTGACTTTTCTTCACGTACCGCTTCAAGTAAAGTTTACGGCAACGCAAAGCGTTATTTAACCTTTGCGTTATACGGTCTTTTTGACAACAATACTACTTTGTCAATCGTTCATCCCGGCATTACTTTTACAAACATTACAAATCATTATCCTAAACTTATTTTTGCGCTTATTAAACATCCGATGAAGATTATCTTCATAAATAGACAAAAAGCCGCTCTAAACTTAATTTTAGGCCTTTTTAATGGAACTAAACATAATGAATGGATAGGTCCTAATTTATTTAACGTGTGGGGCTTTCCAAAAAAGAAAAAATTGATTACTTGCAGTGAGCAAGAAGCAAACTTGATATACAAAATAACTGAAAATATTTTTGATAATATTGAGGAGAAAAAACAATGAAAAAAGTATGGTCGCTCATTCTTTCTATCGCGCTTATAGTTTGCGTTGTGCCGTTTGGGACGTTTACTTTTACAGTTAATGCCGAAGATAGTCTTACCGAGTATACAGAGGGGTATTATACATACACTGTAACCGACGGTAAAGCTACAATAGTATATTTTGATGATGACAGTTTTTATTATGATAATTATTATAACGGTCTAAATCTAACACTTCCGACTAAGTTAGGTGGATATGTGGTAACTGCAATTGGCGATTCCGCATTTTCATATTCCAGTATTTATAATTTAACAATCCCTGATAATATAACTACAATCGGCGCGGACGCGTTTAGTTGGAGTTCCGGATTAAAAAAAGTAACGATACCAGGTAACGTTAATGGTACAGGTGTTTCTGCGTTTTCTTACTGTACCACTCTTTCGGACGTCATCATAAAAGATGGTGTAAAAATTATTGATTATTGTTCATTTTATGGTTGTAGCAAACTTGTAAACATTACTATACCAAACTCTGTTACAACAATAGATGATGGCGCATTTGCATATTGCAGTAAACTTGAAAACGTTTCTTATCCTGATGGCGTTATTTTAGTTGGTATTGACACACTTATTAGCACAGCGTATTACAACAACGCTTCAAACTGGGAAGGCGATTATCTATATAATAACAAACACTTAATCGCAGTTGATACTTCTTTTACGGGGAATGCGACAATAAAAAGTGGTACAAAAACTATCGCAGGCAATGCATTTGAAAATTGTAGCGGTCTAACCGGCGTAACCATTCCAAACGGCATAGTCAGTATAGGCACGCAAGCTTTTAGATGTTGTTCATCACTAAAAAATATAACAATACCAAACACGGTTACTTATATTGATGACCTTGTATTTTATGAATGCATATCACTTAAGAGTATTGTTATTCCAAATAACGTTACCCATTTAGGTGACGGTGTATTTGAATATTGCTACAATCTTGAAAGCGCAACATTAAGTTCAAATATTACAAAAATTGGCGACAATATGTTTATGTGTTGCAAAAAACTTGCCTCAATCAACATACCAAGTGGTGTTACATACGTAGGCGATTTTGCGTTATATGATTGTGAAAGTCTTACAGGCATTGTAATACCCGACAAGGTTACATATATTGGTGAGTCTGCAATCGGATCTTGTGAATCGTTAAAGGACGTAACTATTGGTAAAAGTGTAAATTATATTGGCGATTGGGCTTTTTGGGGTTCAAATTATATTGAAAATGTATATATAAAAGATTTGGCGGCTTGGTGTAATATTGAGTTTGTTATTGCAAACCCAAATCAACCGGGGTCAAATCCGCTTAGTGGCGCTAAAAATTTATACGTAAACGGTGTTTTAACAACCGATATTATAATACCTGACGGTACAACACAAATTAGCGAAAGAGCATTTTATGCTTGTAATTGTATTACAAGCGTTAGTATTCCAAAGAGTGTAAAATCAATAGGGGATTACACATTTGTTCAGTGTAATAGTCTTACAAGTTTTAATGTGAATAGTAATAACAGTTATTATACATCGGTTGACGGTGTGCTATTTAACAAAAACAAAACTGTTTTGATGATATATCCTGCAGGAAAAACCACCACCGACTATACTATTCCTAACAGTGTTACTACAATTGGGCACTATGCTTTTTATAAAAATAGTAATATTTCTAATTTAACAATTTCTGATAGTGTTGTTGAAATTAATGAATTTGCCTTTGCTCAAACAACCCTTTCAAGCGTAAAAATAGGCAATGGTGTAACAACAATAGGTGAGAATGCATTTTATCAAAATAGCAATCTTTCAAGCGTAATTTTTGGTAACAAGGTAAAAACTATTGGATATTCTGCTTTTAGTTATTGTTCTAAAATTAAAAGCGTTATTATACCCGATAGTGTTACTTCTATTGGTGACGTTGCTTTTGGCAATTGTATAAATCTAAAAGATATAACCATATCTAAAAATATTACCAACTTAGGATATCGCGTTTTTTATAAAACGTCATATTATAACAACTCAGCAAATTGGCATAATGATCTGTTATATTTAGACGCATATTTACTCGAAGCAAGAGAAACTGTTTCAGGTAATTGCGTTATAAAAGATGGTACAAAAGTAATCGCAAACCGAACATTTGATTACTTGGATGGTTTAACCGGTCTAACAATTCCCGCAAGTGTTGAAAACATAAGCAGTAGTATGGTTAATAGTTGCAAAAATTTTAGTAGTTTTACAGTT
>JAFYQN010000013.1 GCA_017559885.1 Clostridia bacterium | reverse complement strand
CCACATCTGCACTTACATCATTTGCGAGCACACTTTCGGCATTCATAATAGCATACTGCAAATCAGCAAAACTTGATGCAGAATACTCCTCGTAATTGTATTTTTTAACTTCTGTTAATTTTTCCTTTAAGGCAAAATAATGCTCATTTCTTATAAATTCCGCGGTTATGGTTACTGCCACGTCAGGCATAATAAATTTGTTGTTTTCTATTTTTATTCCGTTATAGGAAAGGCTGCCTTCGGTGTAAATATAGCCCTCATCTGCAGTAAAGGAAACGCTAACCTCAGAATCTATTTCCGCGCTTGTGGGAGCGGATACACTACCGCCAGAAACATTTACAGTTATAGGTTGTGAGCGTTTTTTGAAAATAGCCTGTAACGTATTATCTCCCTTTGCCACAAAGGTGTAAGAAGCATTGCTTGTGAGTACCTGACCTGCAGCGTTTTTCCACTGAACAAACTCATATTTAGGCATAGGGGTTGCGGTTACGGTGAGTTCCGCGCCGCCGTGGGTTTCTAATTTTTCCGCCGAAACTGAACCCTTTTCACTTCCGTTGGTGGTAACAGTAATAACACAAGGATTACCTACCAAAGGCTCTGTATCAACATCATCCTTTAATCCGTCGCCATCGTAATCGACAAAGGTGCAGTTGGTGGCGGTAAAGGGTTTTCCGTTATGGTTAAAACAAGTGTTAGCATTAACCTTATAAAACTCAACGCCCTCTTCTGATGTGTTTTCAATAGTGATTTTTGGCCAATTCACGTTTTGAAGAGTTTGTTTAGAGGTTCCGTTAAGAATAATGTGTCCACTAAAACCTTTCGCAAAATTACCTGTTTGTGTTAAACTTTTGCCGTAATAGAGGGTTGACCCGTTGTTAAAGGAGCAATCAATACTTATTTCATTTCCGACATAGGTTACCGAGCCATTATAAGCTACATAATTACCGTGATATCCAAGTCCAATATTTCCGCTAACACGAAAAGTTCCGTGATTATACATCGAGCCATAAGCTGCGGAGTTTGAACTTGAAGCGGAAAAAGATCCGTTAACGGTTAAATCTCCGTAGTTTGTTATTTTGGCGCCTGTGCCAAGGTATCTTGTTCTTTCACACTTGAGATATCCGTTTAGTATGGGTTTTTCACCTTCGGGAACTTCAACAGAAATATGAGTAGTAATTGTAATACTTGCATTCAGTCCATCCCAAGGGGTATAAATCGAGTTACTTTCAATTGTATCTCCACTGCCGCAAAGTTTTACAGGATAAGAAGATGAGCTATTGCTTTCTGTGAGTTGCCAACTACCGTAACTTGTTTTCACAAGTTCACTTTTAGGGGTGGTTTTAACAGTTTCAACTGCTTGGTTTAATATTACCGCGCGCATATCTTTTCCGTAAAAATTGCGTTTTATGGTTTCAAGCTCCGCCTTATTATAATCAAGCACAATTTTTTCTGTGGCATCGCAAGCAGCATCAACTGCGCACACTAATCCTTGCAAGGTGTTAAGATAAATGTTTGCTCTTTCCGATTTAAAGGGAGTTTTAAATATAGAGTTTTGACTCGTTAAGGCACTATAAGCATTATCAACATAATTTTTAAGGGCAACCTGAGTCATAAGGTCATCAAAACTTACAGTTTCGGGTCTTAAAATTTCAAAAGAAACAAATGAAAGCACCTTTGCCACACCTGAAATTATGGCTACTGCACCGCCGCCTGCTTTACCTAACATTTCATCTGCAAAGTCAATTAAAACCTTATCCACAATGTAATTATCAATAAAATAGGTTGAAAACTGGTTGGTAAGGTCGCTGTAAAGCCTATACATACCGTCTTTAAGCATTGATTTTGCGGGAGCATTCTCGTATATATCGCTAACAATATCTGCACGCACATTTTCAAGGGAGAGTGCGGTAGCATATACGGTTGCCGCATCAATAACAGAGGTAATTTCACCTGCCGCGCTTACAATTTCACCCATACTGTTTACGAGTTTCTGATTTGTTTTCATAAGTTCGGTATTGGGTATTCTTGAAAGAAGTCGTTCCTCTTTAAAGGCGTTTATAACCGCATCAACAACGCTTGTGGCGTAATTATCGCTATCTTCAGGAATAGCCGCCAAATCGTGCGAAATATCTGCTATAACATTTGTAGCGTCTTTAAAAGCGGTGTAATATTTATTAAAGGTGGGCGCAAGTTCATCACCCTCACTTGCATTTGCAAGATGCTTGGCAAAAATCACATTTGCGCTGTCAAGCATATTGTTGTATGTATAATTTCCAAGACCGGCCTTTTCTGCAATAATTGCTATTGCTGTTGCAGGACTTCCCATAAGGTCAACAAAGGTTTTGAATTCACTCCAGGCGTATTCACCGTCGTTATAAAAATCAAGATAAATTCTGCCCAAAGTACCGCTTGTGCCTTCGTAATACTGTTGCAACAACGGAGAGTTTTCAAGATAATGAAAATATCCGTAAAACAGGTCGGAATAATGCACATCGCGTTCTTCGGTTACAGTTGCTGAAACCTGCACACTAAGACCGCTTAAAGTTCCAATCAAAATAGAAATACAAAGAATTAAAGAAATAATTTTTTTCATAAGATGCACTCCTTAAAAGAGACCTTTATTATATTTTATTATCGCAAAAATACTAATAGCAATACCAACTGTTAATCCGAATATTAAAAAAACAGTTCCAATTATATTGAATATTTCGTTTTTTGTGTAAAATGTGGCAATATAAAAAAGGTTGCACACAATAATTGAAATGCCGACAATAATCATTCCAAGGCCAACCTTTTTCCCCATGGGGAGTTTATCTTCTTCTGAAACACGGTGTCTATGGTATGAATGTAAAGTTGATATATTTCCGCGCATATTTGAAATTCCAATAACAATACAAACCACACCGATAATAATAGGTAAAACAAAATTTGACATAAATACTCTCCCCAAAGCTAAATTTACAGGTTAAATTATAACATAAAAGCAAAATCAGTGCAATAATATAAAAAGCAACCTTGAAATCGGATTCTGATAACAAGGTTGCTTTTGTTAAATTGTTTTTTAAAATAGTTCAACCACAGCGCAAATGATTAAAAATAAAGCAAAAACAGCAGGTCCTGCAAACTGAGTGATAAGTGAACTTTTTTTATAACCTTTTCGACGTAAGGCTACCGAAGCGGTAATACACAATACTGAGAAT
>JAFYQN010000123.1 GCA_017559885.1 Clostridia bacterium | reverse complement strand
TGCGCCGCTTGTGATATGCCGGTTATTATACATATAAGTCCTAAAATGGGCTATTGCTACGGCATTGTTGATGATATAGGACTCCCCCGTCTTGAAAAAATGCTAGCCAAGCACAAAAATTTAAAAGTGCTTGGTCACTCGCAAACCTTTTGGGCAGAAATGGGAACCGACGTAACCGAAGAAAACCGTAAGGGTTACCCAAAAGGCAAGGTGCAAGAAGGTCGCATTGCCGAGCTTATGCGCAAGTACGATAACCTTTACTGCGACCTATCTGCCGGTAGTGGCGCAAATGCTTTGATGCGTGATGAAGAATATGCCGTAAAATTTATAGCCGAATTTGCCGACCGTATTTTATATGGTTGTGATATATGTCAAGTATTTAACACCTTCCAATATGATTTTGACGAGTTTTTAACCAGACTTCGAGCAGAAGGCAAAATTAGCGAAGAAAATTATTACAAAATCGTACGCGGAAACGCAATTAAATTATTAAAACTCGAAGAAATGGAGTAATTTATTATGAAAAAACTTGCATTGCTTGGCGGAGAACCCGTATTTACAAAAGAAAGAGCGCCTAAAGAACTTTTTAAATGGCCAATAATCACACAAGAAGATATAGACGGCGTAATGGATGTAGTAGTTAACAACAAGTTTTCTCACACCGATATTACAACTCAGTTCCAAGACGAATTTGCCGAGTGGCAGGGGCGCAAATATGCGCTTGCTTTCACTAACGGCACTATGTCGCTTACTGCCGCCATGTTTGCAGTAGGACTAAGCGAGGGTGACGAAATCATCTGCCCTACCAAGACCTATTGGGGTAGCGCATCGCAAGCGGCATACTTTGGAGCAAAGGTTGTTTTTTGCAATATAAACGATATGCTAAACCTAGACCCCGATGATTTAGAGCGTTGCATCACACCAAAAACCAAGGCAATTGTCGTAGTGCATTATTTTGGTTACCCATGCGATATGGATAGAATTATGGAAATTGCCAACAAACATAACCTCTACGTTATAGAAGACGTTTCTCACGCTCACGGTTCTTTATACAAGGGGAAAAAGGTTGGTACTTTTGGTCACATCGCAGCTATGTCTATGATGAGTTGGAAGGTATTTTCCGCGGGAGAAATGGGCGTTTTGGTTACCGATGACCGCCGTCTTTACGAGCGCGCTATCGCTTTTGGCCATTATGATCGCAACAATGAAAAATTCATCCAAGAATGTGATGAACTTAAAGATTATTTTCACATTGCGCTCGGTGGTGTAAAGGGACGCGTTAACCAAGTTTGCGCCGTGCTTGCACGCGGTCAGTTAAAGTATTATGACGAGCGCACTGCCGAAATTAGACGCGCAATGGATTATTTCTACGACTGCTTAGAAGGTCTACCGGGCATAAAACCCCACCGTATTGATACTTCAGACGGTTCTAATATGGGTGGTTATTATAGTCCGTTACTTATATACAACGCCGAAGAACTCGGAGGACTTTCTTCCGGTCGCTTTGCACAGGCGGTTAAAGCAGAATTAAACGGCGCTGGCGGTTGCTCTGCGGGCGCTAACTTCTGCTTGCATACCCATAAATACTTCACAAACTTTGATCCGCGCCACTCAACAACTCCAATGGATAACAAAACCGATCTTAGCGCGTTAGATGTTTCTCTAAAAAAAGAGTGTATCTCGGTACCTTGGTTTAAACAACTAAATAAGGAATGGATTGACAAATACGTAGCGGTTTACAAAAAAGTTGTAGAAAACTACCAAGAACTGTTGGAAGAAGACAATCGCAAAAATAAAATTGAAGGAATTTGGTATGGTGCAGAAAGTGACAGAAAACAATAAATCTCCCCTCACCTTTGCTCTACTTGGTTGCGGTATGGCGGCAAATATTCACGCCGACGCAATTCAAGAAATTGAAGGCGCTACACTAAAGGGTGTTTTTGACCCCAATGTGATAAGTCGTGAAAGTTTTTCTAAAAAATATAATATCACCATTTACAGTAGTTTTGAAGAACTTTTAAACGACGCTAACATTGATGTTGTATGCGTATGTACACCAAGTTTTTTACACGCCGAACATACAATTGCCGCATTAAAAAGCGGTAAGCACGTTGTTGTAGAAAAACCAATGGCAATGAGCAGCGCCGATGCCGACAAAATTATTAAAGCAAGCCAAGACACAGGAAAACTTGTTACGGTAATTTCACAAATTCGTTTTTCACCCGACGTGCAAAAAATTAAAGATTTGCTAAAAGAAAATGCATTCGGTACGGTTTCGCTTTGCAGTCTTTCTATGAACTACTACCGCACACCCGAGTATTATTCGAGCAGTAATTGGCGCGGTTCTATGACTTTAGATGGTGGCGTGCTTATGAATCAAGGTATTCACGGCATAGACCTTATTGAGTACATAATGGGTCCTGTTAAAGAGGTCAAAGGCAAGACAGGTACGATAGTACATAATATTGAAGCGCCAGACACCGCAGTTGCCGTAATAGAATTCGAGTGCGGAGTGCTTGGAATAATTGAAGCGTCAACCTGCGCATACCCCGGTTTTTCAAGGCGAATTAAGATTCAGGGTGACAAGGGTTACGTTGTTTTAAAGGAAAACAACATAGAAAAATTAATGATTAACGGTGAAAAGATTATTGACAAAGTGCAGTCGGAACAAATTGTTAAAACCGCCAAAGACCCCACAAAAATACTTTGCGGATTACACCGGTTGCAAATTGAAAATTTTGTCCGCGCAATAAATGCGAAAGAGCCATTACTTGTAGACGGCGTCGAGGGCAGAAAAGCACTAACTGTGATAGAAAAAATTTATAATATCACCTAACATAAAAGAGAGGTACTATGAAAGTTTATCTGATGACCGACTTAGAAGGTGTTGCAGGGGTATTGGATGTCGCAAACTGGTGTTATAGCAATAGCCAATACTATGACATTGCAAAAAAATTATTAACAGATGAAGTAAATGCGGCAATTGACGGATTTTTTGCCGCAGGCGCCGACGAAGTGGTGGTTCAAGATGGTCACGGTAGTGGTGCAATAGACATAACACTACTCGACAAACGCGCTACACTTCAAAACAAATGGGATGGTCCCTACCCTTTTGGACTCGACGAAAGCTATGACGTGATGGCATGGGTAGGTCAACACCCAAAATCAGGAACTGAATATGGTCACTTGTGTCATACAGGGTCTATGGCAGTCCTTGACTCAACGATAAATAACATTTCGGTTGGTGAATACGGAGTGCACGTCTTTTTAGGACAAATTTTCAACGTAACACCTATTTTCGCAAGTGGATGCCGTGCTTTTACAAAAGAAGCTAAAAATTTAGTTAAGGGTATAAAAACAATTGCTGTAAAAAAAGGTACTACGTCAGGCACAGGTGATGAATGTACGGCCGAAGAATACGAAGTGCGTAATATAGCGGCAGTTCATCTTAAACACCAAAAGGCATGCAAGCTAATTCGCAAGGGAGCAAAAAAAGCGTTAAAGAGATATATTTCTAAACCAAATTCTTTTAACTCCGTGAAAATTTACCCTCCTTATTCACGCACGCTAACCATCAGAGCCACACCATCTACCCCACAACAAACCATAACAAAAGATAACTTTAATGATTTAGTCCTGCTTTTAAATTCTTAATATTTATACAAAATTAAGACCTTCGGATTTCCGAAGGTCTTAAAATTTTTATTCTGCTTTTTCTTCCATTATCTTGCGGAAGTCGTCGCCTGAAATCTTTTCTTTTTCAAAGAGAATTTTAGCAACTTCGTGGAGCTTTGGCATAGCGCCGTTTAAAAGCTCGAGCGCTTTTTCATACTGCTTCATAACAACTGCTTCGATTTCGTCATCAATGGTAGCGGCTGTTTTTTCTGAGTAGTTAGGTGTTGACGAGAAATCACGACCGAGGAATACCTCGTTGTTATCGTCGCCATATACAACAAGACCCAACTTATCGCTCATACCAAAGCGTGTAACCATTTTACGCGCAAGCTCGGTAGCGCGCTGAATATCGTTTGATGCGCCCGTGCAAACGTCGTCTTGAGTAAGTTGTTCGGCTGCACGACCGCCAAGGAGTGAACAGATCTGCTCTAAAATTTGGTTGCGGCTTGTATGACCCTTTTCATCGGTTGGCAAGTACATTGTATAACCTGCCGCCATACCGCGCGGAATGATAGAAATTTGGTGTACCGGGTCTTGTGTTGGCAAGAAGTATGAAACGATAGCGTGACCTGCCTCGTGGTAAGACGTAACCAAC
>JAFYQN010000012.1 GCA_017559885.1 Clostridia bacterium | reverse complement strand
TCCCGCGCCAAATCCAAGAGAACGAATTTGGTCAGGAGCGGTAGAAAAACCTTCTTGCATTGCTTGTTCAATGTTTTTAATGCCGGGGCCGTTATCCTTTAAAATAATTTCAATACAGTCTTCATACACGTTAACATCGGCTTCGCCGCCTCCGGCGTGTATAACCATATTGATTTCACCTTCGTACATTGCAATGGATACTCGTCTAATGGTTTCAGGATCAAGTCCCAAACGCCTTAAATTCTTTTTGATTTGTATTGATGCTTGACCGGCAGACGTAAAATCGTTTCCGTCAACATCAAAATGAAAGTTAAGAGCTTCGCTCATTTTTTCACCTTATTTCCTACAAGGCCGTTGGTATAAAGCAAGCCACAAGCCTCATAAAGACGTTTATCAGAAACCATAAGCACTATTCCGCTTTCACGCGCCAAGTCTATCATTTCTTGTGTAGGAACTTTAGAACGCACAAAAACAACACAAACCATATCCATCATTTCAGCTGTCCGAATAACCTGGGGATTTACAAGCCCTGTGAGTAAAACCGCCTGATCTTTAACGAATGCCAAAACATCGCTCATAAGGTCACAACCGCAAGCGGAACATACGTCACGCTCTACGTTTTCCTCACAACAAAGAACTCGCGCTTCAAGAAGTTGTTGCATCTCGCTTATTTTCATAAGTAATCTACCCTTTAGTCAGCATATTTAGCAAGAATGTCATCAACGTCATCTACTGTCAGACGACCGAAAACATCCTCATTAACAGTAAGAACAGGTGCCAAACCGCAAGCGCCTATGCAACGGCAAGCGGTAAGTGAGAATTTACCGTCTTCGGTACATTCGTCTGCGCCGATTCCGAGTTTTTCGCTAAGTTTGTCAAAAATATCGCCCGAACCAACAACGTAACAAGCGGTACCAAGACAAACAGAAATGTTGTACTTACCCTTAGGTGACAATGAGAATTGAGCATAGAAGGTAGCAACGCCGTATACCTTTTCAAGTGATACGCCCATACCTTCAGCAATCATTTCCTGAACTTCGATTGGCAAATATCCGTAGATATCTTGCGCCTTTTGCATAACTACCATAACGTTGCTTTTGTCGTGGCAGTTTTCAGCAATAACGGCTTTAAGTTGCGCCTCTTGTTCAGCGGTTCCCTTGAAGGGAAGTTTGCTAATTTTTTTCTTCATAAAAAGATCTCCTCCTTATAGATTGTGACAAAATATAACAAAAACATTGTTAAAATTGTATCAACACATATAATAACATATTTTTTTCATTTTGAAAAGGGGTTTGTTAAATTTTTCTCAATTTTTTTGCAAAAAAATTTGACGGCTAAAAAACGCAACAATACCCAAGCGTTAAAGAGCTTGGGTATAATTTTAAAATTAGTCTTTTAAAGCGCGTTCAAGCCAGGTAAAACCAAGGTCTAAAGCGGTGAAAAGATTGTCTTTTGTGCTATCTTTTTTCACGCGGTCTTTCATTGGTTTATCGGTATTGCTGTCAAGTAACTGAACTGAAACCTTGTCGGCAATTTCAAGATTGCCGTCTTTTTTTGATGAAAGAATCTCAAATTTTACAATATATTTTTCGCTCATGTCGCCGTAATAAATTTCTTTACCTTTTCTTACAAGCGGTTTGCCCTTATAGGTTAAAAAGTTTGTTTCTGCCATAATCGTATCTCCTAAAGTAAGTTGTTACCCATAAATTATATAACATATATATAAATATGTCAAGGAGATAAAATTTACTAAAGTTGTTGACTTTTGCCAAAGTTTTTATTACTATTATATTTGTAAAAATATGATTTTCCGAAAGGATGTAAAAAATGGACAATTCGCAAAAAACAATGGAAACAGTAGTAAATCTTGCCAAAGGCAGAGGTTTTGTATATCCGGGTAGTGAAATCTACGGCGGTCTTGCAAACGCTTGGGATTACGGCCCGCTCGGCGTTGAACTTAAAAATAATATCAAACGCGCTTGGTGGAAAAAGTTTGTTCAAGAAAGTCCTTACAACGTAGGTCTTGACAGCGCCATCATTATGAACCCTGAAACATGGGTAGCGTCGGGTCACTTGGGCGGTTTCTCTGATCCGCTTATGGACTGCCGTCAGTGTAAAACACGTCACAGAGCTGACAAACTTATTGAAGATTACGTTGCAGAAAACGGTCTTAGTGATAATCCTGCAGCTATGAGTGACGCTGAAATGATGGAATACATAAAAGAAAAGGGTATCGCGTGCCCTGATTGCGGTTCGCACGACTTTACCGATATTCGTAAGTTTAACCTTATGTTTAAAACATTCCAGGGCGTTACCGAGGATAATTCTTCAACACTTTATCTTCGTCCCGAAACCGCGCAGGGTATTTTTGTAAACTTTAAAAATATTCAGCGTACCACACGTCGTAAGTTGCCATTTGGCGTAGGACAAATCGGTAAATCTTTCCGTAACGAAATCACACCGGGTAACTTTATTTTCCGTATTCGTGAGTTTGAACAGATGGAACTTGAGTTCTTCTGCAAACCGGGTACTGACCTCGAGTGGTTTGAATACTGGCGCAACTTCTGCCGTGACTGGCTTATAAATCTTGGTATGGATGAAAACGCACTTCGTCTTCGCGACCACGATAAAGACGAACTTTGTTTCTATTCAAAGGCAACAACCGACTTTGAATTCTTATTCCCATTTGGTTGGGGTGAACTTTGGGGTGTTGCTGACCGTACCGATTATGACCTAAGCCAACACGCTAAACACTCGGGCGAACCAATGGAATATTTTGACCCTGAAACAAACGAAAAATACGTACCATACGTTATCGAACCATCTTTGGGCGCAGACCGTGTAACACTTGCGTTCCTTTGTAACGCTTATGATGAAGAAGTTGACGATAAGGGTGAAAAACGTGTAGTTCTTCGTTTCCATCCAGCGCTTGCTCCATTTAAAGCAGCAGTTCTTCCGCTTTCTAAAAAGCTTTCTGATAAAGCAATGGAGATTAAAAACGACTTGGCCAAAGACTTTATGGTTGACTTTGACGATGCAGGTTCAATCGGTAAACGTTATCGCCGTGAAGATGAAATCGGTACGCCTTTCTGTATCACATACGACTTTGAAAGTGAAGAGGACGGTTGCGTTACAGTTCGTGAACGCGACAGTATGGAACAGGTTCGTATTCCTATTACCGAGCTTAAGTCATATATTGCTGAAAAAATCAAATTTTAATTTTTAAAAGTTAATCTACGATTGGAGAACGGTGCAATATGGAAATATTTATAGATGCTAATGGCGCTACACAAATTCTTATAATGATTGCAATGCTCACAGGTGGTTTGGCATTTTTTATGTATGGTATGAATGTAATGTCAACCGGTCTTGAGCAGATGGCAGGCGGTGGACTTGAAC
>JAFYQN010000122.1 GCA_017559885.1 Clostridia bacterium | reverse complement strand
GAATATACTCTTGACTTTTTTGAGAAATACAAAGAACTCGGCGGCAAGGATAAGTTTGAGGAATTCAAGCAGCAGCTTATCCGCGAATTAAACTCCTTGCTTCATATTGAAGGTTTACCGAAAGTTGAAAACCTGAGTGTCTTGCCAGGCAGTTTTGTCAATTTGGAGTACCGCCTGCCGAACGGACAAATGGTAAAATTCCTCCAGGATAACGCCACTTACCTCGGCAGTCAGTTAGAATGTGCGTTTGGCGGTGACCGTTGTTTCGGAATTGTGGCGAATATGGAATTTATCCTTGTTTGCACTTATGAAGAAAACGGTGAAAACCCAGAACTTGTTATTTACAAAAAGAGATAAATTTCCCTCTTTTGCTGATAGCACCACTGGCTACAATTAAAAAAATTAAAAGATGCACGAGTTTTTCGTGCATCTTTTTTGTATAGTAGATTTTTAATTAGTCACAACACTCGTCTTTCTTGGCGGGCTTTTTTGCCTTTGGAACAGCTTTGGTGTTGTCGCCAAGACCTGTAGTTTCAGAGAAGATAGCGTTGTTTGTAACGGCAGATACCGCATCGGTAGGAATGATTAGTTTGGAAGCGGTGCCGTTTGACATGCTTACCAAAGCTTCGTATTTTTTGAGTTCAAGCACTGCGGCGTCTAC
Source organism: Clostridia bacterium (assembly GCA_017559885.1). Taxonomy (GTDB): domain Bacteria; phylum Bacillota; class Clostridia; order Oscillospirales; family Acutalibacteraceae; genus UBA737. The sequence goes on along the minus strand of JAFYQN010000122.1, from coordinate 5,730 downwards.
GCCCGCCTCTTTCAAAGCGGCAAGACCGTCTGCTTCTGCTTTTTTAGAAAGGTAAATAGCCTTTGCTTCGCCCTCGGCGCGAGCGATACGAGCGTCACGCTCACCCTCGGCTTCAAGAATCATTGCCTGCTTGTCACCCTCGGCGCGGGTAATAGCGGCGGCTTTGTGACCTTCGGCTTGCAAAAGTGTTTCGCGGCGGTCACGCTCTGCCTTCATTTGTTTTTCCATTGCGTTTTGGATTTCGGAAGGCGGAATAATGTTTTTAAGCTCAACACGACTTACCTTCATACCCCACTGGTCGGTAGCTTCGTCAAGAATCTCGGCCATCTTGGTATTGATAATATCACGTGAAGTAAGGGTGCCGTCAAGCTCCATTTCACCAACGATATTACGAAGTGTGGTAGCTGTTAGGTTTTCGAGCGCTCTTATTGGATTTACAACGCCGTAGGAATAAAGCTTTGCGTCAAAAATGCGGAAGAATACAACCGTATCAATCTGCATGGTAACGTTATCTTTTGTGATAACAGGTTGAGGAGGAGAGTCCATAACCTGCTCTTTAAGGGTGATTTTGTTAGCAACTCTTTCAAGGAAAGGAATTTTTATATGAATACCCGCATCCCAAGTGCACTTATACTTTCCTAAAAACTCAATAACGTATTGTGTTGCTTGTGGTACGATTTTGATGCAGGAGCAGACAAGGGCAAGCAATAAAGCGCAAATACCAATAAATGCCAAAAGTAAAAATTCCATAAAATAACCACCTTATATTTATTTTAATAATGCTGAACGCAATTTTTTGTTAGATGATACAACAGGAATAAACTTTGTTACCGAATCAACAAAGTGCTTATTGTTATCCATAGCGGCAATCATATTTGATTTTGCGGTGTCATCGTTTGCGCAAGCCGCCGCAACAATGGCAACAATTACGTTTACTGTATCGTGGTCGCCCTGTAAGTATCCGTTTTCAAGAACGTCAAAAAGTTTCTTAACGCTTTTTTTATTATTCTCAAGTAATATCGCTTTTATTTGTGGAACTAATTTTTCGCCAAAGAAATTAAGATACAAGAAATTGCCGTAGTGCGCTACGTGCGCCTTGTATTCTTCTTTAAGAGAGGGGAACACGTCGAGCATCTTTTTGGTAAATGCGGCTATGTTGTAACTGCCGTCTTTTGATGCCGTAGGAAGATCAATGTTAGCAGTTACAGTTGAACGGGTGCGTTTAATACCGAGTTCGCTTCTTAAAGTAGAAACAAAGTCAATACCAACGGCGCAAGCGTCTTTTGCGGTTTGACTGTCGTCAAAAAGCCAAGCGTTTACTTCCGACAATTCAAAGTTACCGTCCTCGCCAATATCGGCGGTTTTAAGAACGTACATTTGACGGTCGTCGTTATATTCGATAGCCACGGCTTTTTTATCGTTTTTATAAATGCCGTCCACTTCTTTAAAACCGTTTTCGTTAAAGAAAGGTTGCATTTCTGCGATTAGTTTGTCAAAATATCTGTTATCCATTTTAATAAAACACTTCCAAAAAATATATTTTTTTCATTATAGCATAAACTTTAATATTTGTCATCAAAAATTTCTTGAAAGAAGTGTTAATATTTTATATAATAAAACTACCAATAAAAAACAGGGTGATAAATTGAAAATTTCAAACAAAAGAGATTTAAAATCAGTGTTGGAATCCGAGGGTTTTTCCTTTAAAAAATCGTTGGGTCAAAACTTTTTAATAGACGATACCGTTTGTCCTCGTATGGCGGCGGCTGTATCGGGCGAAAATGTCGGTGTTTTGGAAATAGGACCCGGCGCAGGTGTGCTTACAGCGCAACTGTCGGCGGCTTGTAAAAAGGTTGTGTCGGTAGAACTTGATACACGTCTTAAACCCGTGCTCCAGCAAACGCTAAAAGACTGCGACAACGTAAAAATAATATGGAACGATATTTTAAAGGTGGATTTAAAAACCGTCTTGGCAGAGGAATTTGCCGATTGCGATACAATAAATATATGCGCGAATTTACCGTATTATATTACGTCACCCGTAATAATGACGTTGCTTGAAAGCAATTTACCAATAAACAAAATTGCCGTAATGGTGCAAAAAGAGGCGGCTGACCGCCTTTGCGCCTCGGTTGGCTCGCGCGATGCAGGCGCAGTTACCGTTGCTGTAAATTATTACGCAACTGCAAAAACGCTTTTCGGTGTGCCGAGAACTTCCTTTTTGCCACCGCCAAACGTTGATTCAGCAGTAATAGAACTTACCTTGCGCGAGAATTCTCCCATAGAGGTAAAGGATGAAAAATTGTTCTTTCGACTTGTAAAGGCGTGTTTTGCGCAACGAAGAAAAATTTTGCTTAACACCGTTTGCAATACAATGGGTATATCAAAAGATGAGTTTAGAAATGCTTTAAATATCGCAGGTGTTAGCGAAACCGTTCGCGGCGAAACACTTACTATGGAGCAACTCGCCGCCATTTCAAACGCGCTTTGCAAATAAAACTTGCTTTTTTAAATTTTTGTGTTATAATGACTTATACAATTTTATTTTAAATGCGTTGATAAAGAAAAGTAAAATCAATTTTGCAACTTTAAGAGAGGGTTTGCCTTGGGCTGTGAGCATACCTATTTTGCGGTGATTTGAAGTTCCCTTTTGAGCAGTGCCGCTGAACAAAACAGTAGGTGGCAACGGGTGTTCGGTTCCGTTACAGACCGAGGAGAGTGTTTGCTCTTTGAGCGAAAATGCGGGTGGTCCCGCGGAGTGTGTTTTTTCAGACTTCGTCCTGTTTTACAGGACGGAGTCTTTTTGTTTTCCAAGGGAAAACAAAAAAGTAATAAGTAAAAGGTAATAGTGAATAGGTAATGTGTGCCATATGGCACGGATATAAATGTTAATAAATTTCAAGGAGATATATTATGAAACAACAGCTTGAACAAATCAAGACTGCGGCGCTTAGTGCCATTGCGGCGGCCGAGAATAGCGCCGACTGTGAAAACATCAGGGTAAAATACCTTGGTAAAAAGGGTGAACTTACTGCCATTTTAAAGATGATGGGCGGTCTTTCTCCCGAAGAAAGACCTATTATGGGTCAGCTTGTAAACACTGCAAAAGCAGAGGTTGACGAGGCGCTTTCGGCAAAGGTTAACGAAATGAACGAAAAAGCTACCGAGCTTAAATTAAAGGAAGAAACTATTGATATCACAATGCCTGCAAAGACCGACAAAACAGGCAAATTGCACCCACTAAACACCGTGCTTAACGATATGATAGACATCTTCCAATCAATGGGATTTGACGTTGTTGACGGTCCTGAGGTAGAAACCGACCACTACAACTTTGAGTGTCTAAATGTTCCTGCCGATCATCCTGCCCGCGATATGCAAGACACATTTTACCTTGCTGAAAACATTTTACTTCGCACACAAACATCTGCAGCGCAAATCAGAACAATGGAAACCCGCAAACCACCTATCCGTGTAATTTGTCCGGGTCGTGTGTTCCGTGCCGACGAGGTTGACGCAACGCACTCACCTGTTTTCCACCAAATCGAAGGCCTTGTTGTTGATAAGGGCGTTACAATGTGCGACCTTAAGGGTGTGCTCGAGCAGTTTGCTCACGAAATTTACGGTCCCGACACCAAGGTAAAATTCCGTCCGTCTTTCTTCCCGTTTACCGAACCATCCGTTGAGGTAGACGTTTCTTGTTCAGAGTGCGGCGGCAAGGGTTGCCGTGTTTGCAAGGGCGCAGGCTGGATTGAAATCTTGGGAGCCGGTATGGTACATCCAAACGTGCTACGTAGTTGCGGCATTGACCCTGAGGAATACAGCGGTTTTGCTTTTGGTATCGGTCTTGACCGTCTTACCACAACACGTTATAAAATAAGCGATATTCGTTTGTTGTTCGAAAACGACAAGCGTTTTCTTGACCAGTTCTAAGAAAGGGGGAACAGATTTATGAAAATTTCACTTAAAGCACTTAAATATTACGTAGATATAAACGTTCCCGTCGAGGAACTTTGTGACCGTATGGTCATGGCAGGTTTTGAGGTTGAAAGCATTGAAGCCGAGGGCGAAAACATAAAAAACGTTGTTGCCGCCCGTATTGTAAAACTTGAACCACACACCGATAGCGACCATCTTCAAATTTGCCAAATGGATATTGGTAAAGACGAACTTGTTCAAATCGTAACAGGCGCTGGGAATATTAAAGAGGGCGACCTTGTTCCTGCGGCTTTAGACAATAGTGATTTGCCAAATGGTATGCATATTAAAGCCGGCAAACTTCGCGGTGTACCTTCAAACGGTATGCTTTGCTCGGGCGAAGAACTTTGTCTTACCGAAGCCGATTACGAGGGCGCAAGTGTTCACGGCATTTTAATTCTCCGTGATGAGTGGGCGCCGGGTACCGATATGCGTGAAGTTTTAGGTCTTGACGATTACATCATCGACTTTAAAATTACTGCAAACCGTCCTGACTGCAACTGCTTTATGGGTGTTGCAAAAGAGGCATCGGTAGTACTTGGCTCCAAATATCATCCACCCGTACCTACCTATACAACAGTTGGTGAAAATATCACCGATTACGTTGACGTAGAGGTTAAAAACTACGACCTTTGTCCTCGTTACGTGGGTCGCGTTGTTAAAAATCTTCGCATAAAACCATCACCTGTATGGATGCAAAAGGCGCTTATTGCTTCGGGTATGCGTCCAATTAACAATATTGTTGATATTACTAACTTTGTTATGCTTGAAACAGGTCAACCAATGCACGCGTTTAACTATAACGATTTGGCCGACAAGAAGATTATTGTAAGAAATGCAAACGAGGGCGAAAAAATCACCACTCTTGACGGCAAAGATTATAACCTTACTACCGATATGCTCGTCATTGCCGACGGTCAAAAACCATCATGCCTTGCAGGTATTATGGGCGGTAAGGAAAGCGAAATTGAGGACGATACAAAAGACTTGTTCCTCGAGTGCGCTAAATTCCGTCGCGACAGCGTTCGTAAAACAGGCAGAGCGCTCGGTATCCGTACCGAATCAAGTGGTCGCTTTGAAAAGGGTGTTGACATTGTAAATGTTGGTTTTGCAATGGATCGCGCTTTGCAACTTATTTGCGACCTTGACGCAGGCGATATTATCGAGGGTGTGATTGATTGCAACCAAGGACTCCCTGAAGACAAGATTTTAAACGTAACATCTAAGAGCATTGTCGACCTTTTGGGTGTAGAAATTCCTGAAGATAGAATGGTAGAAATCCTCAATAGCCTTTGCTTGCCAACAGTTGCTAATGACGGCGTTCTTACCGTTCGAGTTCCTTCAATTCGTGACGATATCGAAGGTCGCGCTGACCTTGCCGAAGAGGTTATGCGTATATATGGCTACGACCATATCGTAGGCACACCAATGCGCGGTAACGTAATGCGTGGTAAAAAATTGCTGGCTCGCGTAAAGAGCGACAAGATGAAGTCACTTCTTTGCGGTCTTGGTTGTTATGAAATTGCAACATATTCATTTATCGCCTCAGGCGCGCTTGATACTCTTAATCTCCATGGAGACGACGCTCGTAGAAATGCTGTAAAACTTATCAATCCTTTGGGTGATGAGTACTCAACTATGCGTACACAGTTAGTTACAAGCATGCTTACCGTTATGGCTACGAACATCAATCGTAAAATTGAGGCAGGTAGATTCTTTGAAGAAAGCAAGCGCTTTGTTCCAAAATCTTTG
>JAFYQN010000121.1 GCA_017559885.1 Clostridia bacterium | reverse complement strand
TCAAGTTTATCGCCTGTCCATATTCTTGCAAAATCAACAAACAAATCTTAGTGTTTTGCATTGACAAGAGGTATATATATATATTATAATATTAATGTAAATATAACTTTTACATAACTGACGGATTTATGCGACTTGACGCAGGGGGAGTGTAAAAGAAATTATCCGACCGTCTGAGCAAGTCAGTTAAAACTGATTTGCCTTTTTTTGCGAAAATAGTAAGTACTGGAGGAATAATATATGACACATGAAAATTGGAATGGTTTTAAAGGTGGCGTATGGCAAGACGAAATAAACGTACGCGACTTTATTCAAGCAAACTATACCGAATATACCGGCGACGACAGTTTTTTGTCGGGCGCTACCGAAAGAACAACCGCGCTTATGAAAAAAGTTCAGGCGCTTTTTGCGCTTGAGCGTCAATTTGGCGGCGTACTCGATATTGATACTGCTACCGTTTCTTCGCTTACAACCTTTTCACCCGGTTACATCGATAAAGAAAACGAACTTATCTTTGGTATGCAGACCAACCGCCCTCTAAAGCGTGGCGTTAGCCCGTTTGGCGGTATACGTATGGCGCGTCAAGCGTGCGAAGCGTATGGTTACAAACTTTCTGAAACCATTGAAGACGAGTTTAAATTTAGAACCACACACAACGAAGGCGTTTTCCGTGCTTACACCGACGAGATGCGACTTGCTCGTCGTTGTCACGTAATCACGGGTTTGCCAGACGCATACGGTCGCGGTCGTATTATTGGCGACTATCGTCGTGTTGCTCTTTACGGCGTGGACAAACTTATCGAAGAAAAGAAAAAAGACAAAATGGCAATGGCAGAAAAACCATTTATTGCCGAAAACATTAAACTTAGCGGCGAACTATTTAAGCAAATCAACTTCCTTGGCAAACTTAAAGATATGGCAGCAATGTACGGATTTGATATAAGTGAGCCCGCGCGTGATACACGCGAGGCAATTCAGTGGACATACTTTGCATATCTTGCCGCTATTAAAGAGCAAAATGGCGCGGCAATGTCGCTTGGTCGTGTAGCTACATTTTTTGACATCTATATCGAGCGTGATATTGCTAACGGTACCCTTACCGAAGCGGGCGCGCAAGAACTCTTTGACGATTTTGTTATCAAGCTTCGTATCGCGCGTCACCTTCGCACACCGGAATACAACGAACTCTTTGGCGGCGACCCAATGTGGATTACCGAAGCAGTCGGCGGTATGGGTGAAGATGGCAGAACACTTGTATCAAAAAGCAGTTTCCGTATTCTTAACACACTTTATACCCTTGGTTCTTCTCCCGAACCAAACCTTACTGTTTTGTGGTCGACCTCGTTGCCTGATGGCTTTAAAAAGTTCTGCGCAAAGGTTTCAAAAGATACCGACTCTATCCAATACGAAAACGGCGATATTATGCGCCCAATCTATGGCGACGACTACGCTATCGCTTGCTGCGTATCGGCAATGAAACTTGGCAAACAAATGCAGTTCTTTGGCGCGCGTTGCAACTTGGCAAAACTACTTAACATCGCCATTAACGGTGGTTATGACGCTATGAGCGGCATTCATATCGGTCCTCAGATGGAACCTCTTTCGGGTGACAAACTTGACTTTGACACCGTTATGGAACGTTATGATGTTTACATTCAGTGGCTTTCACAACTATACGTAAAGACTATGAACGTTATTCACTATATGCACGACGAGTACTGCTACGAAAAAGTGCAAATGGCGCTTCACGACACCGAAGTTGAGCGTCTTATGGCGTTTGGTATTGCAGGTCTTTCGGTTGTTGCCGACTCACTTAGCGCCATCAAGTTTGGTAACGTTAAACCAATCAGAAACGACGAGGGCTTTGTCGTTGATTACGAAACCACAGGCGAATTCCCCAAATTTGGTAATGACGACGACCGCGTTGACTCACTCGCTCAAGATATGACACACCGCTTTATCGAAGCGCTTCGCAAAACCGAAACATACCGCAACGCTGTGCATACACTTTCAGTTCTTACCATTACATCAAACGTTATGTACGGTAAAAACACCGGTTCTACACCCGATGGTAGAAAATCAGGCGAACCGTTTGCACCGGGTGCTAACCCAATGCACAACCGCGAAGAAAACGGCGCGCTTGCTTCGCTTAACTCGGTTGCAAAAATCAGTTATGACGACTGCCGTGACGGTGTGTCCAACACCTTCTCTATCACACCTGAAGCGCTTGGCAAAACCGACGATGAACGCGTTGGCAACTTGGTTGGTATACTCGACGGTTACTTTGCAAAGGGCGCTCACCACATAAACGTAAACGTGCTTAACCGCGAAACCTTGCTTGACGCTTACGAAAACCCCGAAAATTACCCCAACCTTACAATCCGTGTATCGGGTTATGCGGTAAACTTTAGCAAACTTTCTCGCGAGCATCAGCGTGAGGTTATAAGCCGTACATTCCACACCGTATTATGATAAAGGGCAACGTACACTCTATTCAAAGTCTTGGCACGGTAGACGGTCCGGGTATACGCTTTGTACTCTTTATGCAAGGGTGCAATTTACGTTGTGGTTTTTGCCACAATCCTGACACTTGGGGATTTGTCGGCGGTACCGAGTACACGCCGCAGGAAATTGTCGATAAGGTAAAACGATATAAAGAATATTTTGGCGCGACGGGTGGCATTACCATTTCGGGCGGCGAACCGCTTTTGCAAAGCGATTTTTGCCGAGAGGTCTTTGAGTTGTGTCACAAAGAAGGTATAAACACCTGTCTTGATACGTCGGGCAGTATCTTTAACGATAGCGTTAAAGAATTACTGTCGCACACCGACCGAGTATTGCTTGATGTTAAGTTTACAAACGATGCCGACTACCGCGAGTATGCAGGTTGCAGTATTGATAAACCGCTTGAATTTTTAAAATATCTTGACAGCAGAAAGATACCAACCACCCTGCGACACGTAATAGTACCTACTGTTACCGACGGCGAGGAAAACGTAAAAAAGATAAAAGAAATTGCCAACGCCAATTCGTGCGTTGACAAGATTGAACTTTTACCTTTTAGAAAAATTTGTCAAACAAAGTACGACAATATGAATTTAGAGTTTAGATTTGGTGACCTACCCGAACCGACACAAGATAAAATGCAAGAACTTAATAATCTTATTTAAACAAAAGAACAACGACAGCATTAAAGGCAGAAACGAAAATCGTTTCTGCCTTTTTCTATAAAACCTTAGAATATCCTAAAAAATTTAAAAAAGCAATTTGCATTTTACTTGTCGCAATGCAAGAATTTATTTTCTAAAAACAAACCGCTTACAAGGTATGCATAAATGTGTAAAACCATTAAAAATCTTAAGCCGACATTCACCTTTTTGGGTGGTGTCGGCTTTATTTTTTCTACAACCTGAAAATCAAGCATTTTCACTATTATAAAGACTCAAAAAATTTATAGGTCTCTCTAAAGTCTTCAATATCAGTTATGTTAAAACATTCGGGCGCAGTGAATTCATCTTCATCAAGAAATGTATG
>JAFYQN010000120.1 GCA_017559885.1 Clostridia bacterium | reverse complement strand
TGCATTAGTATGCAACGCCCTGTGCGATCATTGCGTCGGCAACCTTTTCAAAACCGGCAATGTTTGCGCCTGCGATGAGGTCGACTTCCATGCCATACTTCTTAGCAGCATCCCAAGAGTTCTTGTAGATGTCAGCCATAATTTGATGAAGCTTAGCGTCAACCTCTTCAGCAGTCCAGCTGTAACGCATTGAGTTCTGGCTCATTTCAAGACCAGATACTGCAACGCCACCTGCATTAACTGCCTTTGAAGGAGCAATAACAACGCCTGCTGCTTTAAGAACCTTGATTGCTTCGTCGGTTGAAGGCATATTTGCAACTTCTGCATAGTACTTAACGCCGTTTGCTACGATGTTCTTAGCGTCTTCTTCGCCAACTTCGTTCTGAGTAGCGCAAGGCATAACAACGTCAACCTTTTGCTCCCAAGGACGCTTACCTGCAAAGAACTGAACGCCAAACTTGTCGGCGTAATCCTGTACCTTGTCGCGACCTGATGCGCGCATTTCAAGCATAAAGTTGATTTTTTCTTCTGTTACAACACCGTCAGGATCATATACGTAACCGTCAGGACCAGAGATTGTTACAACCTTACCGCCAAGCTCGGCAATCTTTTTAGCGGTACCCCAAGCAACGTTACCGAAGCCCGAGATTGCAAAGGTCTTGCCCTTAACTTCTTCGCCAAATGTTTTAAGCATTTCCTGTACGTAGTAAACTGCGCCAAATCCTGTAGCTTCAGGACGAATAAGTGAACCGCCGTATGAACGACCCTTACCTGTAAGAACGCCTACAAATTCATTGCGAAGACGTTTATACTGACCGTAAAGGTAACCTACCTCACGAGCACCTACGCCGATATCACCTGCAGGAACGTCGGTATCTGCGCCGATGTGTTTTGCAAGTTCGGTCATAAAGCTTTGGCAAAATCTCATAATTTCACCGTCTGAACGGCCGCGTGGGTCAAAGTCTGAACCACCCTTACCGCCGCCCATAGGAAGACCTGTAAGACTGTTTTTGTAGGTTTGTTCAAAACCTAAGAACTTCATAATAGAAGCGTTTACTGAAGGGTGGAAACGAAGACCGCCCTTGTAAGGACCGATAGCAGAGTTAAACTGCACACGGAAACCACGGTTAACCTGAACTGTGCCGTTATCGTCTACCCAAGAAACGCGAAATGTAATCATACGCTCGGGTTCTACCATACGCTCGATTACGCCGTTTTTCTCAAACTTGTCGTCAGCCGCTACTACGGGCTCAAGTGACTCTAATACGTCACGTACTGCCTGTAAAAATTCCGGCTCGTTGCCGTTACGCTTTTCTACGTCGGCATAAACTCTGTTCAAATATTCTGATTTAAACATAAATATGTACCTCCACTTTAAAGTGTTAAAATAATATACTATATACTACTACTATTTTTTTTTACAGTCAATAAAAACTTTTTAAAAATTGCGATTTTTTGTTGTTTTTCTTGACAAAATGAGAGGAAATCGTTACAATATATTATTGTAAAGCGTTGATAAGGACAGTAACCTTATAATTACATCTTTTATAGAGAGTGACCTCGTCGGCTGAAAGGGTCATAAGATGCAGTAAGGCGAACACCACCTTTGAGCGCTGTGGGGTAACAACCGCAGACGTGTAGGTCGCGTTAAGACCAAAAAGTGCCGTACCTCTTGTGCGGAATGTGGGTGGAACCACGGAGAGTATTTTACACTTCGTCCCTGTTTTTCAGGGACGGAGTTTTTTTATTTTTAATATTATGTGAAAGGATAACACGTTATGAAAATTATTTACAAAGACGGCACTGTAGCCGAAGCTGAAGTACAAGAAGAACTTGAAGTGCTTCGTCACTCTGCCGCGCACATTATGGCGCAGGCGGTAAAGCGACTTTATCCCCATGCCGATTTTGGCTATGGCCCTGCTACCGAAAAAGGTTTTTACTATGATATAGACTTAGGTGATACAAAGCTCACCGATGATGACCTTGCCGCTATTGAGGCAGAAATGAAAAAAATCACAAAAGAGAATTTACCAATTCGTCCATACGTTATGAACCGTGAGGATGCGGTAGCACATATGCAAGAACTTGGCGAAAAATACAAGGTAGAGCATATTGGCGACCTCCCCGAAGATGCCGAAATCAGTTTCTTTAAACAGGGCGACTACGTTGATATGTGTACAGGTCCTCACCTTTGCTACACAAAGGCGCTTAAAGCATTTAAAATCACAGGTCAGTCAGGCGCTTACTGGAAAAACGACAAAAACAACAAAATGCTTACCCGTATTTACGGTACTGCTTTTAAAACACAGGATGAGCTTGATGCATACTTAAAAATGGTTGAAGAAGCAGAACGCCGCGACCACAATAAACTTGGTCGTGAGCTTAATTTCTTTACCACAGTTGATGCTATCGGTCAAGGTCTACCAATCCTTTTACCAAAGGGCTCACGCGTTGTACAACTTTTACAGCGTTGGGTTGAAGACATTGAGCAAGAGCACGGTTATTTACTTACCAAAACACCACTTATGGCAAAGCGTGACCTTTACCGCATTTCAGGCCACTGGGATCACTACCGTGACGGTATGTTTATTTTGGGCGATGCCGATGACGAAGAAAAAGAATGCCTTGCAATGCGTCCTATGACCTGCCCGTTCCAGTATCAAGTATTCCTTAACGGTGCGCGCAGTTATCGCGATTTGCCAATGCGACTCGGTGAAACCTCTACCCTGTTCCGTAACGAAGATTCAGGCGAAATGCACGGTCTTATCCGTGTGCGTCAGTTCACCATTTCAGAGGGTCACTTGGTACTTCGCCCCGACCAATTAGAACAAGAGTTTGCCGATTGTTTAAGTCTTTGCAAATACTTCCTTGGCACTGTAGGTCTACTTGAAGACTGTACCTTCCGTTTCTCACAGTGGGATCCTAACAACACCGACAAGTACGAAGGTACCGCCCAGCAGTGGAACGACGCTCAAGCAGTAATGGCAAAAATACTCCAAAACTTAGGCGTAGAGTATGAAATTGGTATTGACGAGGCCGCTTTCTACGGACCAAAACTTGACATTCAGTACAAGAACGTTTTTGGCAAAGAAGACACAATCGTTACTATTCAAATCGATATGCTTCTTGCTGAAAAGTTTGGTATGTACTACACCGACGCTGACGGTCAAAAGAAACTGCCTTATATCATCCATCGTACAAGTCTTGGTTGCTATGAGCGCACACTCGCATACCTTATCGAAAAATATGCAGGCGCGCTTCCTACATGGATGTCACCTGAACAGGTTCGTATTCTTACTATCACTGACCGTGCAAATGACTACGCCGAAGAAATTAGATCAGCTCTTGCCGCTAAAAAATATCGCGTAAGTGTTGACGACAGCCAGAACACCCTTAAATACAAAATCAGAAACGCGCAACTTGAAAAGGTGCCTTATATGATTATTTTGGGTGACAAAGATATCGAAAACAAAACAGTATCGGTTCGTCACCGTTCAGGCGAAGACCTTGGCGCTATCTCTATGGATGAATTCCAGAGCATACTTGCTGACGTTGTAGATAATAAACTTAAAAAATAAAAAACAACCCTCAAGGTATAAAACCTTGAGGGTTGTATTTTATTT
>JAFYQN010000011.1 GCA_017559885.1 Clostridia bacterium | reverse complement strand
ATACAATCCAAAAGGGCACTGCTTTTGCAGTGCCCTTTTGGTTTGGGGATGAAATATGGTATATAAAAAACGTTTAGACTCCAAGGGGAAGGAAAGGAGCCGTCAACAGATTTTTAACTGTTTAAACTTTTGTAAATTGGTATCGCTTTTATCAACACGAATTCGGTACTCAATATGTTTTGCCGTTTCGTTAGTTTTAATTGTCGAATGAATTCCTGCGGCGCAAAGCGTTTCGCTTAATTTAGAAAGACTGTTTTCAAAAAGTTTAATGTCGCCTATGGCGGCTTTGGTAATTGTTTTGCCAACACCTTCATCTGAAATATTGTATGTGGGTGTGGGTTGTGGCGGCGCTATGGGTTCTGATTCTGACGGTACGGGGTATTTCCGCTTTGGCGGACTCATAATTTTATTAACTATTTTGTCAGCATCATCAGGGTGGGTATGTTCGCTGAAAAACAAGGTTGCAACGGCTTGACGCTTTGACTCGGGCAATTTTAATAACGCTCTTGCGTGTTGCTCTGTTAGTGAATATTCGTTTATTTTTTGTTGGGTCAGTTTGTCAAGGCGCAAAAGTTTTAATTTTAATGCTATTGCCGATTGTGTCATACCAAGTCGCACCGAAACTTCGGTTTCCGAGAGTCCTCTCTCTACTATAAGTGCGTTAATAAAACGCGCTTCTTCAAAAAATGTAAGTTGCTTTCCGTGAATGCTTTCTACAAGCGAGTAAATTTCTGCCGATGCTTCATCTAATTTATAAAGTATGCAGGGTATTCGGCGAATGCCTGCCATTTTTGCCGCCATTAAACGTCGTTCACCGGTTATTAGGGTGTATTTGCCTCTGTAAACTTTTCTAACCGCCAAGGGACAGATTATTCCGTTAGCAGAAATGCTTCTGGACAATAGTTTCAATTCATCAGGGTCAAAAAATTGCCGCGGTGTGTTTCCGGTTGTAATAATGTCACACGGGCGTAACATTAAAAGTTTTTTATCAGCAATGTTGTGCATCTTTTTGCCCCCTGCAAATTAGAAAAGAGTTTTTGAAAGAGTCTGTCTTTCTTGTCCTTACTAATTGTGGCATATTTAACTGATAAAGTAAAGAAATTCCGGTCGCACAAAGCGGCATCTAATTACAATATTTTTAATTTTATAAGGGTTGTTTTGAAATTTTAGTGGATATTCTTGGATATTTTGGCGGAGTTTGCGATATCTTTTTTATGAAAATCAAGGTTCTTTGTTCATCGTCACGCAAATTTTCGCATATAATTTTGGTTTCACCGCCGCCAAGCAACTTAATGGCATTTTTAGCGGCATCTGCTTCTTCACTGCCATTGGGTCCCTTAAGGGCGATAAAACTACCGCCTTTTTTAACAAAGGGCAGGCAATATTCCGAAAGACTTGGCAGATTTGCCACCGCCCTTGCAGTAGCAAAATCAAACTTTTCGCGGTATTTCGGATTTCTGCCGCCGTCTTCTGCGCGTGAGTGTACCGTTTCAGCGGTAAGTCCTATTTGGTTTAATACCTCGTTTAAGAACAAAATGCGCTTGTTAAGGCTGTCAAGCATACAAACCTTTAAATCAGGGCGTACAATTTTCATTACCATTGAGGGAAAACCTGCGCCCGTGCCCACATCAATAAGAGATGCCTCGTTTTTAGGACTAAAATGTTTAAAGGGTAAAATACAGTCATAAAAATGTTTATAAAGCACCGCCTCGGGTTCGGTTATGGCGGTGAGATTTATTTTTTCGTTCCATTCTATTAGCAAATTGCCGTAAGTATTAAGGCGTTCACAAGCATCTTTTTCTAGTGCAAAGCCAAAATCCTCACAAAGCGGTATTAACTTTTCGGTTTTAAAATCAATCATATTAAATCCTCTGGTTAGCCTAATTAGTTTTTGGTCAGGTGTATCATAAGCACCGAAACATCGGCAGGGCTAACGCCCGATATGCGTGATGCTTGGCCTATGTTTGAGGGCATAACTTTTTTAAGTTTTTCGCGGGCTTCAAGACGAAGACCGTAAACATCATCGTAGTTAATATCCTGGGGTATAGCGCGCCTTTCAAGGCGTAGCATTTCGTCTATTTGAGCTTGCTGACGGGTAAGATACCCTTCATACTTAATCTCAATTTCAACCTTATCCTTTACCATCTGGGGAAGTGAAGGACGGTTTTTATCAAATGGAGCGAGCAAATCATAGTTTAATTGCGGACGCTTTATAAGTTCCGCAAGGCTAGCGCCCGCCTTTAAGGGTGCAGTGCCTACCTGTTCCAAAAGCGAATTGAGTTCGGGTGACGGACCTAAGTGGGTGTGGTTGACACGCTCAATTTCCATTTCTTTTTGACTTTTGCGCTCTAAAAATTCGTTATATGTTTGGTCATCTATAAGTCCTAAAGCGTGGCCGGTGGGCATCATACGCTCGTCGGCGTTGTCTTGGCGAAGCAGAAGTCTATATTCGCTTCTTGAAGTCATCATACGGTAGGGGTCAGAGCAACCCTTTGTTACAAGGT
>JAFYQN010000119.1 GCA_017559885.1 Clostridia bacterium | reverse complement strand
GGCGACGGCTGGGCATACGACATCGGCTTCGGCGGTGTTGACCATGTTCTGGCTTCCAACAAGGACGTAAACATCTTCGTATTCGATACCGAGGTTTACTCCAACACCGGCGGTCAGGCTTCCAAAGCTTCCAACCTGGGCCAGGTTGCACAGTTCGCTGTAAACGGCAAAGAGACCAAGAAGAAGTCCCTGGCTGAGATCGCAATGAGCTACGGCTATGTTTACGTTGCTCAGATCGCTATGGGCGCAGACCAAAACCAAACTCTTAAGGCAATCAAGGAAGCAGAAGCTTATGATGGTCCTTCAATCATCATCGGTTACTCACCTTGCGAAATGCACTCTATTAAGGGTGGTATGGTTAACTGCCAGGCAGAAATGAAGAAAGCTGTTGACGCAGGTTACTGGGATCTCTTCCGTTACAACCCTGCACTCAAGGCAGAAGGTAAGAATCCATTCTCACTCGATAGCAAGCCAGCAACTGCTGACTATAAGGAATTCATCCTTAATGAAGCTCGTTACTCATCACTTACACGTTCATTCCCAGAGCGTGCAAATGAATTGTTTGACCAGGCAGCAGAGGCAGCTAAGGCACGCCGTGCTCACCTCGAAAAACTCGTTGAGCTTTATGGTAAATAATTAAGATTAAAAAATCTTAAAATAGAAAAATCCCACCGAGAATCTGGTGGGATTTTTTGTTGACATATTTTCTTTAAATGGTATAATTTTACTTGAAAGGCGGTGCTTTTTTATGAAAAAATTTGAAAGATTTGGCGTTATGATAGATATGTCGCGTAACGCTGTTATGACGGTTGAGTCATTAAAGCAATATTTTGTTTTGCTTAAAAAGATGGGATACAACTCGGTTATGCTTTATACCGAAGATACCTACGAGGTAGAGGGCGAGCCGTTTTTTGGTTATATGCGCGGTCGTTATTCTATTGCCGAAATGCAAGAGCTTGACGAGTATGCCGCTAATATGGGCATTGAACTTATTCCATGTATTCAAACCCTTGCTCACTTAAATCAGGCGCTTCGTTGGGGTACTATTCCAGTCGATTGCAACGACATTATGCTTACCGATGACGAAAAGGTTCATGACCTTATTGACAGAATGTTTAAAACCCTTAAAAAGTGCTTTAGGTCACCATACATACATATCGGTATGGACGAAGCGCACATGCTCGGTCGTGGTAAACATCTTGATATTCACGGTTATGAAGACACCAACTCTATAATTAAACGTCATTTGGCAAAGGTTTGCGATATAGCCAAAAAATACGATTACATACCTGTTATTTGGTCGGATATGTATTTCCGCTCTTGGAATAACGGAAACTACTGCTTTATTGAGGGCGAAAAAAAGGTGCCGCAAGAGGTTATTGACGCTATGCACCCTGATGTAATTCCTGTATATTGGGATTATTACAGTAAAGAAGAAAAGCACTATAGCGATATGATAAAAAACCACAAGCAAATCTCTAAAAACGTTTGGTTTGCAGGCGGCGCTTGGGGTTGGCACGGCTTTACACCATTTAACGGTCACACAATTGAGACCTCAGTACCGGCAATTGATGCTTGTAAAAACCAAAAGATTAAAAACGTGTTTATTACTATGTGGGGTAATGACGGTTGCGAGAGTTCTAATTATGCGCTTTTGCCGTCACTACTTTATATTGCCGAATATGCAAAGGGCAACACCGACGAGCAAAAGATTAAGGCAAAGTTTAAGCGCATAACCGGCGTTGATTATGACGACTTTATGTTGCTTGATAAACCAAATCAAGTAGATATGAACACCACCTGCAAATTTCCGCCAAACCCTGTTAAATATATGTTTTATTCAGACTATTTCAGCGACTTTTTGGACGTTACCGTGCGCGACGACGTAAACGCTTATGAGTATTATGACAAAGCGGCAAAAGAATTATATGCGGTTGCTAAAAAAAGCCGTAAGTACGGTTATCTTTTTGATGCGGCGGCAAAAATGTGCGACGTTATGAAATATAAATATGAGCTTGGCAAAAAGACACGCGCCGCTTATGAAAAGGGTGATAAGCAAGAACTTCTTCATCTTGCAAAACACGACTACGTAGAGGTTGCAAAGGCAATGCGTAAGTTTGGCGCCGCATTTGAAAAACAGTGGTACAAAGAAAATAAACCGCAAGGCTTTGACGTGCAAGACCACCGTATTGGCGGCTTGATTTACCGCACTGATGCTTGTCGCAAGAGAATACTTGATTACGTAGCGGGTAGGGTAGATTCAATCCCCGAATATGAGGAAGCGCTACTTAACGCTTATGGCAATGAGCCACGCAGTATTGAGTCATTTAAAGTATATTCAACAGTAAACGTTATAACGCACTAAAAAGAAAAGCGATGGAAAACCATCGCTTTTTATCTTTGTTATAAACTTCTCAAATAATCTTCTAGTATTATTACTGCCGCTACGGCGTCAACCGTTTGTTTGCGCTTTTTACCGCGAACGTTGTTCATACTTAAATAGTTATGCGCCGTAACAGTGGTACAACGCTCATCCCAAAGGACTACCTCTAAACCGCTTGTTGTCTTTATTTGTTCGGCAATTGCGGCGCATTCTTGCGCGCGTTCACCAAGAGTGCCATCCATATTTTTAGGGTAACCCACAACTATACGCTCGGCGCAGAGTTCTTTTGCTTTATCGCACACCTTTTCAACAAGACGGTCGGTGTTATACTCGGTTATAACCTCTTTTGGAAAGGCAAATGTACCGCCGGGGTCCGAGACGGCAATACCCGTACGCGCTTTGCCCAAATCAACTGACATAATAATCATAAAATTACCTCTTTATTATTCGACTGCGTTTTGGCATATACTCTTGCGGTACGTGAGAGTGATTGTTAAAAAATTCAATGCCGATTTTATCGTCATTATCAATTTTAATAAGTGTAACCGCAGTGTTTTCGTGCCAGGGGACGTCTTTAAGTCGAGTGATATCGTTATAAAGAATGCGACAACTAAGGCAACGCAACACACCGCCATGGGTAGCGACCGCTATTGTTTTGCCTCGATTTTCACGCGCAAGTGTCATAATTTCATCATAAATACGAACGTAAGCATCACGCATTGCTTCGCCACCCTCGGGAGCAAAGTCCTCAGGGTGATTGTTCCACGCGTCTGCAAGACCGGGAATTGAGTTAAACGCTTCTTGAAATGGTTTACCCTCAACCACACCGCCGTGAAGTTCGGCCAAATTTTTGCGTATTGTAATGTTAAGTCCTTTGCCATACGCTATCATTGCGGCAGTTTTTTGCGCGCGGATAAGTGGACTTGAGTAAACTGCATCAAGATGTATATTTTCAAAACGTTCTTTTAAAAATTTTAGTTGCACAGCGCCGATTTCACTTATTTCTGAGTCGGTAGAACCCTGAAAAAGTCGCTTGTGGTTGCCCATTGCTTCACAATGGCGAACAAGATAAATATAAGTCATTTTTAACCTCTTTTGCATAGGAGTATCCCTCCGTCTTTTGCTTTGCAAAATCCACCTCCCTTTAGGCAAGGGAGGCATAAAAGGAATTATATTATTTCTATTTTAATATTATTTGGCGCATCAACCGATATAATCGGTTTTTCGCTCGTTGTATCAAGTGACACGCTAATTACACCGTTTGGAGTGTTAATGCTACCTGAAATATTTAAACCGCTTACGGTTTTTACGGGGTCGATAATTATATCACTATAACCTGCAGTACCTTTGCGTTGTTTTATACCTAAAACGCCTTGGAATAACTGACGGGTACACGCGCCAAACATTGGGTGGTTGTGAGAGCATTTGCCAATAAAATATTCCCATATAGTTGTAGCGCCGTGACGTTTCATATAAAGGAAAGTGCCAAGTTTTTCGCTACCTAACAGAGATAAAAAAACGTCGGTATAACCGTAGTTACAAAGCACTTCACACAAAATATCGGTGCACAAAAATCCCGTGTCAAAATAACCCATATCGCTATATTTTTGAGCAAGTTTTTTTGCCGTATCTTTACCTGCAATACCACACCATACCGCAAAGGCATCAGCGCCTTGACCACCACCGGCAAAGTGACCTGTTTCGGCATCAAAATATGTGTCAACAATTGCTTTTTGTGTGGTAGCGCGCAAATCACTATAATAGGGGATATCATCATCTTTGCCAATGAGAATTGCCATTTCTTCTAATAAAAGTAAATCTTTTACAAAATAGCAACTGTTTACGTACGGCTCGGGTATTTCCATTTTTTCAAGCGATGCCCAGTCACCAAGACACCAACCATCCTTATCTTCGCTTGTAACAAGACCATTTTCGCTATGAGCAATAAGATAACTTATCCAAAGTTTCATATTATCATAACATTGCTCAATAATAGATGTGTCACCATATTGCTTATAATAAGCGTAAGGAACAATAACGACTGCCGAACCCCATCCACCGGGACCGCCACCGCCACCCATAAAGGGCGCTGTGTGGCGCACGTGACCATCGATATCCTGACAGTCAAGAATATCCCTAATCCATTTTTTGTAGAAATCTTGAGTGTCTAACATCATCATAGCGGTAGGCGCTACAAGTTGACCGTCACCCGTGTAACCCAAACGTTCACGTTGTGGACAGTCGGACGGAATACTACCATGCATATTGTCAAGTTGAGTACGAATAAATGCATCGTATAAAAAGTTCATACCCTCGTGGTTTGAAGTAAAGGTACACGTTACAGGTGTGTCGGCGTGAATAACCTTTACTAAAGGTTCGCTGTATTCACCATATACGTCAAAATAACGAAACGCATGGAATATAAACTTTGCTTCAAAAGTACGTGGGGTGCCATCGGATATAAATGTGTCGGTCATAATTTGTAGTTCGCTGCTTTTGGTAGTGCAATATGAAGCCGAACAGGAAGTAAAGTTAAGTGACATATCGTCGTTAATATTTTCGGCAAAACGAAGCGTTGTGGTGCTATCGGTTTTTATAGTTACCACACCCGTTATATTTTCGCCAACGTCATAAATATCTCTGCCGTTTACACTGGCAATTTTTTTAGGTGTAATTGTGCGTATAACTTTGTCGGGTGTACCGATTGCTTTGCATAAAGCGGTGTTAACATCAGGCATAATGTTAACAGGCATTTCTTCTTGTAAATTAACACTATAATCGACAAGTTCACCCAAATACATATTACTAAAACGTATTGCGCTATCACGATAGGTCTCGCTACCATCAGAACAAAGTTCTATAGTGCCGTTTTCGGTTTCAATAATTATTTTATAAATGCATTTTAGCGTATCGCCAAAGGATAAGTTACCCTCGGCTTTACGTTCTTCTTGACGGTAAAAACCGTTACCAAGTTGAATCGTAAGGGTGTTTTCGCCTACAGTTAATAACTTTGTAATATCAAAATTGTAATAGTATATACGGTTGGTTGTAGTACCCGATGTGTTTTTGTGAGCGCAAAGGGTAAGGTCACGTGGCTCGTAGTCGCTAACCACCGGAAGATATTTATAATCGGTAACCGCTTGGTCATTTATCTTTGCTTCAAAATAACCAACACCCGTTACAACAAGAGTGGCCTTTTTTATTGTATCAATATTAAATTGACGAGAGATAATAGGGGACACAACCTTTTTTGTAGCGCCAATCCAAACGCAGTTGTTTAACTTATTCATAGTGCATCCTCCTAAAATGAAACTAAAATCCCTTGTAATATAACTTTTCCGTCTTTATGGGTTTTAATTGTGATTTCGCTGTCCTCGGTTATTGCAATGCCCGTATATACACGGTGCCACATAGGGCGTGGCCAACCAATTGCTTGGGTGTTGCAAGAAGTTTTTTGATTTAAAAACTTAGTTTCAAAAGAACCGTTTGAATGAGAATACTGCACGTAAACACGTTTAGCGCCTTTTGGTACAATAAGTTTAACATTGCCTTCGGCGTTATCACTTACCAAAGCGCCAAGCCATTTATCCGAAACGCCGTGTAGGTTTTCAATAAATTCGAAACCTTTTGCTCGGTTTTGAAATTCATAAGCATATTGAGTGTAAGTTTTGGCAAACGTATCAAAGTAAATCCAACTTGTATGTAATTCATCAAGTTGATAATCGGTTAAAAGGTCGGTGCTGTCAAGCACGTTATCAAGATAGTTTGATATGCAAAGTCCCAGTAAAGCGTGACCTGCGTTATTTGGATGAACTTCATCAGGAGAAAGTTTTGACCACTCACAAATAAATTCACTATCAGGGCAAACAGCATTGTGATAACTTATAGCAGGTAAATTATAGTGATTGGCAAGTTCAAGATGAATTTTTTGGTGACTGTTGCCCTGTTCATTTACCAAAACAACAATCATTACCGCAATGCCTTTTTCAAGCAAACGACGAATTATTGATTCATAACTTTCAAAAATTTCATCCTTTAAAAGAAATTGGTTTGCGCTGGGGTCATTTACCGCGAATTCAATAAATACCAAATCAGGATTGTGGTTTATAACCATTTGGTCTAAACGAAACG
>JAFYQN010000118.1 GCA_017559885.1 Clostridia bacterium | reverse complement strand
GACATTCGTTATAATACTTTCTTCTATAAGTATGGTTTTTGCAGTTTCATCCGAAGAGAAAAAAGAAACTGATTTTTTAGGTTGCAATGAAATTGTTACCAACATTAAGAATTATGAGATGAATATGACCTCAATAATCTACGTAAAAAACGATAACGATGAATGGGAAGAATACCAACGTATTCATGGCACCGAAAATCGTATTTGGGTAGATATTGAAGATGTTCCAAAGCAACTTATTGATGCGTTTGTTTCAATTGAAGACCAACGTTTTTATCAACATTCGGGTGTTGACTGGAAACGTACAACGGGCGCATTTTTAAACTATTTGCCTTTCATTAAACTATATTCATCTAATCAAGGCGGTTCAACAATAACGCAACAGCTAATTAAAAACGTAACCGCCGATGACGATAAAAGCGCCATACGAAAAGTTCGTGAAATTGCGCGCGCGTTTATTATTGAAAAAAAAATTGACAAAACCACAATACTTGAAGCGTATCTTAATACAATATCGTTAGGTAACGGTATTTGCGGTGTTCAGGTTGCCGCTAACTATTACTTTAACAAAGACGTTAAGGATTTAACCCTTGCCGAGTGCGCGTCGCTTGCCGCGATTACAAAAAACCCAAGCGCATACAACCCTATGACCAAACCAGAGGGCAACAAAGATCGTCGCGATGACGTTCTTTACAAAATGTATGAACTTGAAAAAATAACCGACGAGCAGTATGCCGAAGCATTAAAACAAGAAGTAGTTGTAGATAAATCACAACAACTTGACTTTGAAATACCTATTAACAATTACTTTGTTGATGCTTTAATCGATGACGTTATTGAAGATTTAAGTGTTAAATACAACTGTTCTACTACAACAGCGTCTACAATGCTTTATAACGGCGGTTATAAGATATACGCTACTGTTGATACCGATATACAAGAAATAATGGAATCGGTATATCTTAATCAAAAAACATATTTCTCTCAAAAATCTTCTAAGGATAAAAGCGTTCACGTTCAATCTGCCATGACCATTATGGACTATAACGGAAACATCAAAGGTATAGTTGGAGGCGTTGGAGAAAAAACCGTTAACCGTGGTCTTAATCGCGCTGTTGATTCTCCAAGACAACCAGGTTCTACAATGAAACCGATTGGCGTTTACGTTCAGGCGATAGAAAGCGGAGATATAACCTACTCAACAGTTATTGAAGATAAACCGCTTGATAACTATAAAGACGGTAAAAAAGGACCTCGAGAATGGTATGGCGATTATGCCGGCAATATGACGGTAGCAACCGCTATTGAGCGTTCGGCAAACACCATTCCTTGTTGGATTTTGAGGGATGATCTTGGTATTCAAACATCCTACGACTTCCTAACTCAAAAACTAAAATTTAAACACCTTAACGAAGAGGATAAAAACCTTTCATCATTAGCCCTTGGCGGATGTCAATACGGTATAACTACAACCGAATCTGCCGCAGCTTACGCTATTTTTGGTAATGGTGGTATCTATCACGAACCCAAAACGTACGAAAAGGTACTTGACATCAACGATCAGTTGATATTAGATACTTCGTTGGGCGAACGCGTTATTAAAGAAACAACCGCAACTATTATGAATCGTTTGTTACAAAACGTTGTTTACGGTTCACAAGGTACAGGTGGTAGTATTGGCGGTTACAGTAAAATGCGCGCATACGCTAAAACAGGTACTTCAAGCGAATCTAAAGATTTATGGATGGTTGCAGGTACCCCGTATTATGTTGGTAGTGTTTGGTACGGTTTTGACCAACCTGAAAACGTGTGGAACGCAAGCGCCGCAGCAAAAGTATGGCGCGATATAATGAAAAAAGTTCACGCCGACCTTGAATATAAAGAATTTGAATTTAGCGAAGACGTTTCATCTTATAGATATTGTAACGCTACAGGTAAGTTAGCAGGTTCTAAATGCGACAGCACTGCAAGGGGTTATTTTACCGATGAAACCAAACCAAAATATTGTAATGGTGTGCATCCCGATCCTAAACCGAGCGATACAGCCGATGAAACTCCAAGTGATGCTACTTCGAGCGAAATAACAAGTTCTGAAGGTGACACGTCAAGTGAAGCACCACCGCCTGATGGTGAAGATTCTTCGTCATCAGATGTTAGTGACGTTTCATCCGACGGCAGTTCGACCGAATCAGGCGAAAGCAGTGATAGTTCAACCGATTCCGAAAGTAGCGAAAACAGCAGCGTTGACGAAGGGGAAAACGTTACTACAGTTACCGAAAACACTGGATAATTATTTTACAAAGAGGTATTCCGATTTTGTGAATACCTCTTTATTTTTTTATAAAAAAATATTGCTCTTATAACATTATTATGATATAATAACATAGATATTGGGTTATTATACCTATTTTTGATTTGTGAGGTGAAAATTATGCGTATTTTGGGAATAGATCCGGGATATGCGACCATTGGATACGGAATAGTTGAATACGATAATTTTCACTTTAAAACAATTTCATACGGGGCAATAACTACAACGCCTCAAAAGGTTTTTCCTGATAGGTTGTGTGATATATTTGATGACGTTAACACTCTAATCAAAACCTATCAACCCGATTGTTTATCAATAGAAAAATTGTATTTTAATACTAATACTACAACTGCTATTGACGTTGCTCAAGCGCGTGGCGTGATACTACTTGCAGCGCGTAAATCGGGGATAGATATTTTTGAATACACACCGTTACAGGTTAAACAATCAATAACAGGATATGGCAGGGCAGAGAAACATCAAGTTATGGAAATGGTTAAAAATTTACTTGGGTTAAACGCAGTACCTAAACCCGACGATACTGCCGATGCGTTGGCACTGGCAATTTGTCACGGTCATTGTTCGGGAAGTTTGTATTCAAAGTTTGCGAAAGGAAATATTAAATAATGATTGCAACTTTAAACGGTAAATTAATTATAAAAGAACTAAACTACATCGTTGTTGAATGCGGTGGCGTTGGTTTAAAATGTTACATCACGCAAAACACCCACGCTAACGTTGGAAATATTGGAGATAACGTATTTTTGTATACTCATCTTTCCGTTCGCGAGGATGCGCTCGATTTATACGGTTTTTCCGATTCTTCCGAACTTGAAGTATTTAAACTTATAACTTCGGTAAGTGGTGTCGGTTCAAAAATCGGTCTTGCAATTCTTTCGGAATTTACACCCGATAAAATTATGCTTTATATAGCGAGCAGTGATGCCAAGTCACTTACCGCGGCATCAGGTGTTGGTATTAAACTTGCGCAACGAATTATATTAGAACTTAAAGATAAAGTTGGCTGTATTTCGGCCGCAGACGTTGGTTTTGACGTAAAGTCAGTCGGTAACGCAACATCACATAGCGCTACGCGTGAGGCGATAGAAGCGCTTGTATCACTCGGATATTCACAAAGCGAAGCATCGCTTGCCGTTGGTAGACTTGACCCGTCGCTCGATACTAACGAACTTATAAAACAAGCTTTAAAATCTCTTGCAAGGGGGCTTTAATTTATGATTGAACAAGAAATTGATTTTGAAAACCGAATTGTATCACCCGAGTATTCGACACACGACGATGATACCGAGTTATCACTTCGCCCTAAAACCCTTGACGATTATATCGGTCAAGATAAAGCAAAAGATAATTTAAGCATATACATTAAGGCAGCAAAACAACGTAATGAATCGCTTGACCACGTTTTACTTTATGGTCCTCCCGGACTTGGTAAAACAACTTTATCGGGTATTATTGCTCGAGAAATGGGCGTTAATTTACGCGTAACGTCAGGTCCCGCAATAGAAAAGCAAGGTGACTTGGTTGCGATACTTACTTCTCTTAACGAAGGCGACGTTTTATTTATTGACGAAATACATCGTCTTTCAAGAAACGTAGAAGAAATTTTATATCCCGCTATGGAGGATTTTTCGTTAGATATTATACTTGGTAAAGGTCCTTCGGCGCGTTCAATTAGACTTGACGTACCTCATTTTACACTTGTTGGCGCTACGACACGTTCAGGTCAACTTACAGCACCTTTACGCGACCGTTTTGGCGTTCTTTTACGACTTGAACTTTATACTCCCGAACAATTAGGACAAATTGTAAAACGTTCGGCTGGTATTTTAGGTATACCGATCGATGACGAAGGCGCTCTTGAAATTGCCTCGCGTTCACGCGGTACGCCTCGTATTGCAAACCGACTTTTAAAACGAGTTCGCGATATTGCCGAAATAGAATTTAACGGTACTATTGACGTTAACGTTGCTCAAAGCGCGCTTGCTCGTTTTGAAATTGATGAATTAGGTCTTGATGATTTTGACCGCAAAATGCTTAGCGCAATAATTAATCATTACGGTGGCGGTCCCGTTGGTCTTGATACACTTGCCGCTGCTGTTGGGGAAGAGGCAATCACCATTGAGGACGTATATGAACCGTATCTTATGCAGATTGGTTTTTTAACACGTACGCCACGCGGTAGATGTGTAACACAATCCGCCTATGAACATTTGGGTATAAAAAACAACAATTCACAACAATCATTATTGTAAAGGAATTTTTAATGAGAACTGTAAATGACTTTTTTGATTATGAACTTATTGATGCCGACAACGGCGAACGTCTTGAACGTTGGGGCGATATAATTCTAATTAGACCCGACCCACAAATTATTTGGAACGAAGGTCGCAACGATTCCCGTTGGAATAACGCGCACGCAATTTATCACCGTTCTAACAGTGGCGGCGGATATTGGGAACCGCTAAAAAAGGTTCCTGATGTATGGAGCATTAACTACAATGACCTTACTTTTCGCTTAAAACCTATGGGATTTAAGCACACGGGCCTTTTTCCCGAGCAGGCAGTTAACTGGTCACTTGCACAAAAACTTATTAAAGAGGCAAATCGTGAGATTTCGGTGCTTAATTTATTTGCGTATACTGGTGGCGCAACGATCGCTTGCCTTAACGCAGGCGCTCGCGTTACTCACGTTGACGCTTCAAAAGGTATGGTTTCTTGGGCAAAAGAAAATGCCGTAGCAACCGGTCTTGCCGATAAACCTGTACGTTGGCTTGTTGACGATTGTATGAAATTTGTAAAACGCGAAATAAGACGCGGTAACAAGTATGACGCAATCATTATGGATCCACCATCTTATGGCAGAGGTCCTAACGGTGAAGTTTGGAAATTAGAACAACAATTATCGGAACTTCTTACCGACGTAGGCCAAATTATTAGCGACGACCCATTGTTTTTCTTTTTAAATTCATACACAGGTGGTCTTTCACCAACAATTTTAAATTATATGGTCAAAAGTTGTATTGCTCCCAATAAAAACGGCAAAGTATTTACTGAAGAAATCGGTATCAAGGTTACAAAACGTGATGTTGTTTTGCCTTGTGGTAATACAACCATCTGGACAAAATAAATGGATAATATAATTGAAGTAAGAAATCTTACATTTGAATATGATGACGGCGATAGTAAGCAAACCGTTATAAGTAATTTTAATCTTGACATTACTCGTGGAAGTTTTACCGTTATTTTAGGACACAACGGTTCGGGTAAATCTACGCTTGCAAAATTGCTTAACGGTCTTTACAAACCGACAAGCGGTAACGTGTTTGTTGACGGAATTGATACGTTAGATGAAAACAACGAAATCGAAATCAAACGTAAAGTAGGTCTTGTATTTCAAAATCCCGACAATCAATTGGTTGCTTCAATAGTTGAAGACGACGTTGCCTTTGGTCCTGAAAATTTAGGTCATTCGCCCGACGTTATACGCGCCGAAGTTGATGAAGCGTTAAAATCGGTTGATATGTACGAATTTCGCAACTCAACCCCTCATAAACTTTCGGGTGGTCAAAAGCAACGAATTGCTATAGCAGGCATTATTGCAATGAAACCCGACTGCATTGTTCTTGATGAACCGACGGCAATGCTTGACCCAAAAGGTCGCGCGGAAATTATTTCTACTATAAATAAATTAAATCGTGAAAACGGCATCACAGTTGTTTTAATAACTCATTTTATGGAAGAAGCTGTTGACGCCGATCGTGTTATTGTTATGGATGACGGCAAAATTGTTGCCGACTCCACACCAAAACAAATTTTCAGTAACATAACCTTGTTAAAACAAGTGGGACTTGACGTTCCACAAACAACCGAACTGCTTTATTGTTTAAAACAGGGAGGTCTAAATATTTCAACCGATGTTATTTCTATAGAAGAATCAGCACAAAAAATTTACGATGCGATTCATTTGGAGGAAATTTAATTGTCAATTCTTGAAGTTAAAAATTTAACTCACACCTATGACGGAAATACACCTTTTATGAACGATGCGGTTAAAAACGTTAATTTCAGCATCGAAAAAGGGGAAATAGTTGATATTATCGGTCATACGGGTTCGGGCAAATCTACACTTGTTCAACATCTTAACGGTTTATTAAAACCAACCGATGGTGAAATTTTGTTAGATGGCAAAAACATTTGGGAAAATCAAAAAAAAATTAGAACAATACGTTCTCGTGTTGGTCTTGTTTTTCAATACCCTGAATATCAATTGTTTGAGGATACAGTTTATAAAGATATTGCATTTGGTCCTAAAAATATGGGGCTTGACGATAATGAAATATCATCAAGAATTAATGATATTTGTGAATTAGTAGGCATAAAATCAGAATATCTTGAAAAATCACCGTTTGACCTTTCAGGCGGTGAAAAACGTCGTGTTGCCATCGCGGGTGTTATGGCAATGCAACCCGAAATAATTGTTTTTGACGAACCTGTTGCAGGTCTTGACCCTAAAGGTCGCGCTGACGTTGTAAAAATGATTTCTGATTACAGTAAAAAATACGGCGCTACAGTGCTAATTATTTCTCATAATATGGAAGATATGGCGCTTATTGCTGATAAACTTATAGTTATGAACAAGGGCGAACTTGCTCTTTTTGATACAACCGAAAATGTTTTTCGTCAACATGAGCTT
>JAFYQN010000117.1 GCA_017559885.1 Clostridia bacterium | reverse complement strand
TTGCCCTCTACCTTTTCGTAGTCAAAACTCTCGCCTACGTTACGGCAAATTATGTATATCGCTTTATTGCTATAAGTAGCGGCATCGCGCACCAATTCTTCAGATGGTACGGCATCAATTTGACAAAAACAAGGTTTCCAACCGTCACCTGTGTCAAAAGGATTTTGCTCAATATAGTCACGATAAAACTGTGTAACGGTGTCATCAAGTTTTACTTTAGTTTTAATTTCGTCATAAACGTTTGTAACGTATGGACAGTTAACGCGACCACCCGAGCCACTACCGCTTTTTAGATATTCAAACTGACCGCGACCAAAAAGTGCAACATTTTCGTTCTCCTTAAGCGGTAAAGCGCCATTATTTTCAAGCAAAACGATGCCTTCCGGTATTGCCTTGCGGCAAACTGCAGCAAATTCTTTTGTTGTAATGATTTTTTCGTCACACATAATATCAACCTCTTTATTAACCTACAAAAGTCCCTATTGCATTTACAAGTGAAGAAGTACACGTAGCTGAAATGTTGTTTACAAAGAATACGTCTTGTATGCCTTTTTCGGTTACAAACTGATCAATTGTACCTCCATATACGTCACCAATATGGCGATAGTCGACAACGTGAACGTATTGATAGTTTTGGGTAAGGTATGCCACCATTGCATTACCAAAAGACTCTTTTACAACAAGGCAAGAAGAACCGTCAGTAATGGTGGGATTGGTCATTACACCGTAAGGTTGGTCGCCGCCCGCAAAAACAATGTATTTATTATTGGCGGTCATATTGTTGCCGTCACTTACAATGCAATAGTTTCTTTCGCCTAACTTGCTATATGTATAAATATGTTCAAGTTGTGTCGGCTCGTATGCCATAACATAATCGGGCGTATTACCAAGACTTGGACTGGGGAACTCTGAATAAAAAGTGCCTAAAAAGCCATCATATTTATATTCTTTAAAAGCGCTAAGTTCAGCAGGACTTTTGCCTACTGCGGTCATTAAATCACGATAAGCATAATAAGCGCCAAGCGCAGTCCAGTGGTGGTCGGTTCTAAAATAGATATACTCGTCTTTGTGGGCTTTAAGCGTTGGATATATATCAACTTTTGTAACACTTGGTAACATACGAGAATACATATATTCAATTGATTTTGGTTGGTCTGAAGAGTCGATATCACCCTTAAAATTATCGGGTAGGGTTATTGCCATACTTTTGGGAATAATCATATCATAAACACGCGCTTTACCATCAAGGATTGATGCTGCGCGGTTAATGGTGCCGGCATATTGGTCGGCAGTAGCTTGATTAAATTTAAAATACTCGTACGCAGTATTATTAACAACAAGTAAGCCCCCTACCTTTTCCACAATTGGTTCAGGTTCTTTTGGCACTTCGGGTTCGGGCGCCGGTTCAACCGTCGCATAATCTGAAGTAGTTGTTTCGGGTATTTCATCGCCCTTTTCAACGTCACCGTGTACTTGAACAGTATTTATACCAAACATATTGTTAACGCTTGTATTAAGCGCCATAAAATTATCTCTCATTGGAAATGTGTCGGAAAACCAAAGTCCAATATCATCAAAATAATCGCCTGATATCAACGCGCTAAACGAAAATTTAGGAAATTTGTTAAGTTCTCTTTTTTCTACTTCGGAATATGTTGGTCTAAAATACGGAAGAATAGCCAACACAGCCGCCGCAAACCAAATGGTTATAACTATACGAATCATATTAATATCGACAATATGTTGCAAACGTAAATTTTTAAGCAATTTCATATTATCATCAAGGTTGGTTTCTTCTTGAGTTTTATTTTTTTCTTTAACTGCCATGTCGATTATTCCCCCCTTTCATTTAACAAAAAATATTTAAAATTGGAAATATAAAAACGGATTATAACTGTCGCCAACCAATGCGGCTGTAGAGAGCATAAAAAGTATAAGCGGTATCGCAACTCTACCCATTACGTATAAAGGCATAGCCCATTTTTTATCCATGTAAGTATATCTTACAAGACTTCCTATCTTGCGTACAATAGGTGTTGAAACAACCATACCAAACAATAAAATAAATACGTTTGAAGTAACAATTGTTGTTGTTTCAAAATCGGTAAACGGATTATCATTTAAGGCAAACATACCGCGAAGCACGTCGTTCATATCGCCCATATTTTCAAATCGGAATAAAATCCAACCAAAGTAAACGATTAGTATAAGGTATATGTGAGAGACTATTCTATCTTTTGAAAGAATACGTGATAAAAACATTTTTTCAATTAAAATAAAAACAAAGAAATATAGTCCCCAAAGCACAAAATTCCAACTTGCGCCATGCCAAAGTCCTGTTAAAAACCATACGATAAAAAGGTTAACATTTGTGCGCATTTTACCCTTACGGTTACCGCCTAACGGTATGTACACATAGTCACGGAAAAAACTGCCCAAAGATATGTGCCATCTGCGCCAAAATTCAGAAACTGAGCGAGATGTGTACGGATAATCAAAGTTTTCCAGATAGTGAATACCTATCATTCTACCCATACCGATTGCCATATCGGAATATGCTGAAAAGTCAAAATATATCTGTAATGCGTATGCCAAAACACCAATCCAAAGCGCCAAAACGCTACTGCTTTCAAGCGTACCGCCAAGCAAGGTGTCGGCAACGTTACCCATAGCGTTTGCTAAAATCGCCTTTTTTGCAAGTCCAAAACTAAATCGCCGTATACCATCGGCTATATCTTGCGACGTAGCGCGACGCTCGCTAAGTTCAGAACAAATATCTTTATACCGAACAATTGGACCTGCTATACACTGATGAAACAAACTTACGTATAAAAGTAGCGTTGCAAAGTTCTTTTGCGCAGGTACGTCTCCGCGATAAACGTCAATAACGTACGATATTAACTGAAATGTATAAAAAGAAATACCAATAGGTAACGCGATATCAATAACGCCAAAACTACATCCTGTAATAAGACCTATGTTTTCAAGTACAAAAGAACCGTACTTAAAAAATCCAAGCAAACCTAAGTTTACTACCGCCATCATACATAGTCCCAATTTTGCCAATTTGCCGTGCGGTTTTTGCTTTTGTATAAAAAGTGATATAAGCCAGTCGCACAATGTCAT
>JAFYQN010000116.1 GCA_017559885.1 Clostridia bacterium | reverse complement strand
TCTTAACGGTGATCACGACCAAAGTTATCGTTACTTTATGAACACCAACCTTTTCAACCACGTTAATATTGATAAAGCAAAAACTGCCGTTCCAAGCGGTATTTCAGGCGACCTCGCTGCTGAGGGTGCCGCTTATGACAAGCACATTGCCGACCTTGGCGGTATTGATCTTCAACTTCTTGGTATCGGTCTTGACGGTCACATTGGTTTCAATGAGCCGGCAGACGTTTTTGTAAAAGAGACACACGTTGTAGATCTTCACGAATCAACAATTGAAGCAAACGCTCGTTTCTTTGAATCAATCAATGACGTTCCTAAGAAGGCAATCACAATGGGTATGGGCGCTATCATGAACGCTAAGAAGGTTCTTCTTGTTGCTAACGGCGCAAACAAGAAAGAAATTCTTGAAAAGGCATTCTTTGGTCCAATCACTCCACAAGTTCCAGCTTCAATCCTTCAGCTTCACCCTGACGTTACAGTAATCTATAGTGAAAACTAATTTTATAAAGAGGTATTTAAAATGACTGATAGAGAAATTGCGATACTCGCGGCGAAACAGTTTAACCAAGACGAAATAGTTTCTATCGAGCCTTACGGTAGCGGCCATATTAACTCAACATGGCTCGCAATACATAAAGACGCTAACGGTGTAGAAACAAAGAATCTTCTTCAGAAGATCAACAACTACGTTTTCAAAAAGCCTGATGAACTTATGGAAAACGTTGTTGGCGTTACCAAGTTTTTGAGCGAAAAGGTTGATGAAGACGGCACACTTACCGTTATTCCTACCCTTGATGGCAAAAATTATCTTCTTGATGAGTTTGGCAACTACTGGCGTGTTTACAAATTTATCGAAAACGCTACTGCATATGATAAGATTGAAAATGACAATGATTTTTACACCTGTGGTTTAGCTTTCGGTGAATTCCAACAGCTTCTTGCAGAGTATCCTGCAGAAAAGTTGCACGAAACTATCGTTAACTTCCACAACACACCAAGCCGTTTTGCAGACTTTAAAAAGGCTTTGGCAGAGGATAAAGCAGGCAGAGCAAAGGACGTTCAGGCAGAAATCGACTTTGTTTTGGCTCGTGAGTGCAAGGCTGACGCTATCACTTCAAAGCTTGAAAGCGGCGAAATCCCATATCGTGTTACACATAACGATACAAAGCTTAACAACATCCTTATCGACGATGCTACCGGCAAGGCAAAGTGCGTAATCGACCTTGATACCATTATGCCAGGCGCTGCAGCGTATGATTTTGGCGATAGTATTCGTTTTGGCGCATCTACAGGCGCAGAAGACGAAACCGACCTTTCAAAGATTTCTGTAAGCACACACTTGTTTGAAGTATTTGCAAAGGGCTACCTTTCAACCGCAAACAAATTCCTCACTCCTGCAGAAAAAGATTCTCTTGTAACAGGCGCATATCTTATGACTCTTGAGTGCGGCGTTCGTTTCCTTGCAGACTATCTTAACGGTGAC
The DNA here is from genome assembly GCA_017559885.1 of Clostridia bacterium. Taxonomy (GTDB): domain Bacteria; phylum Bacillota; class Clostridia; order Oscillospirales; family Acutalibacteraceae; genus UBA737. The sequence continues at coordinate 10,958 of JAFYQN010000116.1, read as the reverse complement.
GTTTACTTCAAGATTCACAGAGAACATCACAACCTCGACCGTTGCCGCACACAGTTTAAGCTCGTTGCTGATATGGAAGCAAAAGAGGCTGAACTTCGCGCTATTGTAAACTCTATCGAGGGCTAATTATGGTTACAATATCAAACGAATTTATAACTGCGTCTTTTAGCAAAATAGGCGCAGAGCTCAAAAGCTTAAAGTGTGAGGGCAAAGAGCATATTTGGTATGGCGACCCTGCATTTTGGACAGGTTCATCACCTGTTTTGTTCCCAATTTGTAGCGGACTTAAGGATGATGAATTTATCCACGAGGGCAAAACCTACACCATGCAAAAACACGGCTTTGCTCGCCGCGCCGAATTTGAAATTGAAACGGTAGATACCGCTAGCGCAACATTTTTGCTTAGTTCAAAAAATTGTCCGCAAGAAAACTATCCTTTTGAGTACGAGTTCAGAATTATCTATACCTTAATCGGCAAAAAGCTCAACATTGAATACAATATTCGCAACCTTACAGACGGCGAAATGTATTTCTCAGTTGGCGCCCACGAGGCATATCTTTGTCCCGAAGGCATAGAAAATTATGAAATCATCTTTGAAAAAGCAGAAGACCTTGACGCATATCAGCTTGTAGGTCCATTGCTTTCGGATGATACCATTAACTATGGTAAAAACACAACAAACTTGCAAATTAACAATTCTCTTTTTGATAATGACTGCCTTATATTCAAGACCTTAAAATCTCGCTCGGTTATTTTGCGCAACAAGCTTAACGACCAAAAGATAAAGGTTGATTTTGAAGGCTTCCCATTTATGCTTTTGTGGACAGTGCCCGGCGCTCCATACATTTGTATTGAGCCTTGGTGCGGTGTTACCGACAATATAAACACAAACAAGCAAATTTCTCAAAAAGAGGGAATAGAAAAGATTGAAAAAGGCGGTAGTTTCTATCGCTTGCACAGTTTTGAGATTCTATAATTCAAATTTAATATAGCAGGTGTAAATATGACCTTTCCAAAGAATTTTATTAAAGCCACAAAAGATTTTAGCACACCACAAAAACCAATTGCGGCTCCTCTCTTTAGAAAAGTCTTTACCGTAGACAAAGCCGCAGAAGCGCAAATAATAATTGCCGCCTGCGGCTTTTATAAACTCTTTATAAACGGTAAAGACATTACCAAAGGCGCCCTTGCGCCCTATATTAGCAATCCCGATGATATGGTATATGCCGACCAATACACCGTGCAATTAAACGCGGGCAAAAACGTTATCGGCGTAATACTCGGAAATGGTTTTGTAAACTGCTCTGCAGGTTGGGTTTGGCAGTTTGACAAGGCTGCGTTTCGCTCCGCGCCTAGCTTTGGTCTAAGGTTGGTATGCGACGGCATCACCATTGAGAGCGACCAAAGCTTTAAAACTGCACCATCACCAATTGTTTTTGATGATTATCGCTACGGCGAGCAATATGACGCTACCAAGGAAATTGCCGATTGGAACTTGGTGGATTTTGACGATAGTGACTGGTCAAACGCGCTAGTCGCTACCGCCCCACGCGGAGAAATCCGTGTTTGTGAGGCAGAGCCCATACTTGTCCAGAGAAAATTAAAACCCGTAAGCGTTAAAAAACTTGACCAAGGTTACCTATATGATTTTGGTGAAAACTGCGCGGGTGTTTGTCAACTAAATGTAAACGGCGCCAAAGGTCAACGTATAGAAATGCGCCATGGCGAAATGATTATAGATGGCAAGCTAGATGTCAAATATCTTTGGTTCCCCGGAAACGAAGGTGGCGTGCACTGGGAAATAGACGAAAAGTTTATACACAAGGACGTATATACCTGTAATGGTAGCGGAAACGAACAATATATTCCATCCTTTACATATCACGGTTTCCAATACGTATACGTAACAGGCATAACCGAAGACCAAGCGACCGAAGACCTACTTACATATCTTGTAATGAACTCTAACTTGACCGCTTGCGGTGGATTTTCCACAAGTGACAAAACCCTTACCGCGCTTTACGATATGACCGTGCGTTCCACACTTGCAAACTTTTATTACTTTGCAACCGACTGTCCTCAAAGGGAAAAGAACGGCTGGACCGCCGACGCGGCACTATCGGCCGAGCATACTTTGCTAAAGTTTGACGCTTCAACCAGTTATCGTGAGTGGATGCGTACCGTTTGCAAGGCGCAAAATGACAAAGGCGCGCTCCCCGGCATTGTGCCTACAGGCGGTTGGGGATTTAGTTGGGGTAACGGTCCCGCGTGGGATAGCGTTCTTGCAATACTTCCTTACTTTAACTACAAGTATCGCGGCGATAAACAAATAATAAAAGAATGCGCTCCCGCCTTTGAGAAATATTTGCGCTATTTGCTCACCCGCAATGATGAAAACGGCCTTTTGGCAATCGGTCTTGGCGACTGGTGCCACGTAGGCGAGCGCTACACAACCCCAAAAGCTCCGCTTATTGTCACCGATACCATTATGGCAATAGACATTGCCAACAAAATGGCGGTTATGTTTGACGCGGTCCAAATGCCAAAGCAGGCCGCTCTTGCTCGTGAAATAGCGGCGCAGTACCGCGCGGCATTTAGAGCAAACCTTATCGACTTTGACACGATGACCGTACTGGGCGAGTGCCAGTCTAGCCAAGCAATGGCAATTTATTACGGCTTGTTTGAAAAGGATGAAGAACACGCGGCATTTGCGCGTTTGGTAGATTTTATACACCAGTTTGACGACCATATGGACGTTGGCGTTTTGGGCGCGCGAATTATATTCCACGTGCTTTCAGACTTCGGCCAGGCCGAGCTTGCGTATAAGATGATTGCCCGTCCCGACTTCCCGTCATACGGCTACTTGGTAGAACTTGGACTTAACACCTTATGGGAAAAGTTTACTCGCGAGCCAATGGAATCGCTAAACCATCACTTTTGGGGAGATATCACCGCGTGGTTTGTAAAGGCGATCGTTGGTATTGATTATAATCCTACTGCTACTCAGCTTAACCGAGTTGACATTAAACCGCATATTGTTGACGCGCTCAACGATGCATCGGCTTATTATGATAGCAACTACGGTAAAATAGAAGCTTCTTGGCAAAAACAGGGTGAAAAGGTAATGCTTAACGTAACCGTTACCGAAAGTATGATAGGAACAATCGCCCCTCAAAACGGATACTGTTTTGAGGATAAATCCTCTCAAAAACCGCTTGCAAGCGGAAAATATATACTTATAAAAGCATAATAAAAAACCTCTGCTTTAAGCAGAGGTTTTAATCTTTTTTATTAATATGAATATGTGAGTTCAGGATACTTAATCTTTTTAACCTTAAACTGTTTTGTAGAGAAGGTGTTTATATCACAACTTAAAGCATCGCCTTGCTTAACGATGTCGGCTTCATAATTTTCGCCTTCGATAGCATAACGGAGTACGGTGTCAAGGTCTTCAAGATAATATGGGTCTGCCATAATATCCTTTTTAACAATCAATACAAGACCTGCGTTGTCATCAAGAGTTACAAGCTTAATTTCGCCTGTAGCCATTTCTTTTGCAGTTTTGTAGTGGTCAGATGAATAGTCGGTATCTTCGCTACCCCAAACGGTTGCGTGATAATCTTGCGGATGACTTTCACCATCTTCTGCCTCGTCGTGCTTGTGGTCTTCTGTAGAAAGGTTGTTGTATTCTATATATATTTCTTCAAAAGTTTTGCTTCCTTCTTTAAGCACCGACTCGTAAGTGGCAAGTTGATTTTTCTTTTCAGTTTTTTCGTCGTCGGTAAGACCGCTAAAACTAACTTCGATAGCGTTTACCAATATGTAGTTATCAGAAAGTTGTTTGCTAACGGTTTCGGCGGCAATTTCTTTATCGCCGTCTTTACCGTAAAGGTGTTCAAAATAAGCATCGGTAAGATAACCGTCGCGCATATACTGCTTAAAGGTTTCTTTGCTAACGCCGTTTTCTTGCATAAGGGAAGAATAGTTGTAGTAATCCCATAAATAGTCGGCATTAGAATCAGATAAAGATATTGTTTCGGCGTCAAGTGTTACGCCTGCTTTGTCGCATAGAGTTTTAACAGCGGCAAGTTTTCTAAGATTTTTTATTGCTTTATCTTCTACCCACTTAACGTAGTCGGTTTTTTCTATCTCGTAGTTCCAATATTTAATTTCATCCGGAAGGTCGCCCTCCTCAGAGAGTTGGTCTTCTACCATTGCGCGCGCATCAGAATCGGCAAAAACAAGAGCGCAAGAATAATAACCGGAAGTAAATTCTACCTCGCCAATTGTTACAGCAATCTCACCTTTCTCGTGACAACCTGCAAGGCAAGTAAGGGTAAGCAATAAGCAAAGCGCTATTGCAAAAGATTTTTTAAAGATCTTCATATTAATTTTCTCCTTAATTTTCATATAATAGTAATTATATACTATAATGCAAAAAAAGTCTATACGAAAATGTAAACCTTTTTACAAAATTTTTGAAAGCCGTGAAACCACGTCCGACACTTTAAGTCCGTTCACAAGACGTATTACGTACGCAGGTTCACCCGTTGTTGATAACGTGAATGCCGATTTAAACTCATCGGCAAGTTTTGAGGCAACCGCCTCGTCAAGTTTTACCGTGCGCAAAACGGCAGTGTTTGGCGTGCCGACAATTTCGGTAATACCGGCTCGTGAAGCGCGACTGCGCAAGAGGGATATTTCGATAAGACCCATAACCGCGCGCGGCGGCTCGCCAAAGCGGTCGCATAATTCGTCGATAATGTCGTGGGCGTCATCGTCATTTTGTATGTCGGCAATGCGACGGTAAATTCCAAGTCGGGCAGGGAGCGATTCGATATATCGCTCGGGTATATGCGCCGAAATGTTAAGGTCGATAGTACAACTAAGGTCTTCGTGCGATTCTATGCCCTTTTCTTCGTTTACGGCATCGGCAAGCAGTTTAAGATACATATCGTAACCGACCGCTTCCATATTTCCGTGTTGTTCGCCGCCCAAAATACTGCCGGCGCCACGAATTTCGAGGTCACGCATTGCGATTTTAAAGCCCGAACCAAATTCGGTAAATTGACGTATTGCTTCAAGGCGCTTTGTTGCTACTTCGCTTAATTCTTTACCGCGACGGTAACAAAAATACGCGTACGCTCTTCGTGGAGAACGACCGACACGACCTCGCAACTGATGTAGCCCAGACAGTCCCATTCGGTCAGCATCTTCAATTATAAGGGTGTTAGTGTTTGGCACGTCGACACCCGTTTCGATTATCGTGGTGCAAACAAGCAGGTCAATTTCGTGTTCTAATAGTTTTTGCCAAATATCGCTAAGTTCGTCCTCGCTTAGTTTTCCGTGCGCTATGCCAATGCGCGCGTGGGGAAGTAATTGCTTTAACTTTGCGGCGCGCGAAACAATGCTTTCGACACGATTGTGTAAATAATACACCTGACCTCCGCGACGAAGTTCGCGGTTTATTGCGTCAACAAGAACACCGTCGTTTTGTTCTAAAACGTAGGTCTGCACAGGATGTCGGTCGCTTGGCGCTTCGTCGATAGAAGACATATCGCGAAGTCCCGACATCGCCATATTAAGCGTGCGAGGTATAGGCGTTGCCGAAAGGGTAAGTATATCCACAAAAGGATAAAGTTCTTTTAACCGTTCTTTTTGCGCCACGCCAAAGCGTTGTTCTTCATCTATTATTACAAGACCGATGTTTTTAAAGGTAACGTCCTTTGATATTAGTCGGTGGGTACCTATAACCATATCAACACGACCTGATTTTAGACCTGCAATGGTTTTTTCTTGCTCTTTTTTAGAAACAAAACGGTTAAGCAATCGTACTTCAAGTGGCAAATCGCCAAATCGACGCAACACGGTGTTATAGTGTTGCCCTGCCAAAATTGTGGTGGGCACAAGTAGAGCGCATTGTTTGCCCTCGCTTACGCATTTAAATGCGGCGCGAAGAGCCACTTCGGTTTTGCCAAAACCAACGTCACCGCAAAGCAAACGGTCCATTGGTACAGCGCGTTGCATATCGCGTTTTATTTCATCAATGCATCTAAGTTGGTCGGCAGTTTCTTCATATTCAAAACGCGCCTCAAAACCGCTTTGTAAATCGGTGTCCTCCGAAAAGGCATAGCCCTCGGTCGCCATACGTTTTGCGTAAAGCGCGGTAAGTTGCTTTGCCATATCTTTAACGGCTTTTTTTACTCGCGCACGGGTGCGTTGCCACTCGCTACCGCCGAGTTTGTTAAGTTTTATGCCGCTATCTTCGGCGGCGCCAATGTATTTAGAAACCAAATCAAGTTGGGTTACGGGCACGTAAAGTATATCGCTGCCGGCATACTTAATTTTTATATAATCTTTTGTAACACCTGCGTTGGTAATACGGTTAATACCGTCAAAAATACCGATACCGTGAGATGCGTGAACAACGTAATCGCCGCGGGAGAGTTCGTCAAGCGAGTTTATTTGTTTGCCGTCTTTGGGCCTGCGGCGAATAAGTTTGCCTTCGGCCGCTATGTGACGGTGGGTTATAACACATAGTTTGCACATCGGTATTTCGAATCCGCTTGAAAGTCCGCCCGATAGTACAAATACACCGCTTTGGGGTAACTTGTCAGGATTTTCAAGATAGGTGGCATTAATGCCTCTGTCGCAAAGTTCGGCTGTTAGAACGCGCGCGGTTTTTTGCTCGCCTGCCAAAATTACCGCAACACCTTTTATGTGTGTTGTGTAGGCAAGGTCCTCGCATAACACGTTTATATCGCCGCCCCAAGCGGACGAGCGCTTAAAGCTAAAGGTAACAAGCTCTTTAAGTGGTGTTTCGTATGACGCGCGAGGAAAATTTTCAAAATAAAGCGCGTTTTCAAAATGGGAATAAAGTTCCGCGTTATTAAGGCGCAATTTTGCCGATTTAGGACAAAGCGTACCGCTTTCAAGCGCGGCAGAAATATCCTCTTTTTCTATTGTGAAAATGCTTTTTAGTCGTTCGTTTATATTACCCGATTCGCAAACAATTGTAATACAGTCGTTAAGATAGTCAAAAATTGTAGCAGGTTTGTCATACAAAAACGGAATATATAAATCAGGGCTTACCGAAAGTCCCGTTTGCAAAGCGTGAATATCCTGCTCGATAAAACGGCGAGCGTTATCAAGCAGTTTTTTGTTTTGGGAAATATAGTTTTCTAATTTTTCCGCAAGAGTATTTGTATTAAACGGCAGTTCGTTTGCAGGATAGATTTTTATACTGTCAATGCTTTCGCCGCGACGTTGGGTGGTTATATCAAAAAACGAAAGCGAGTCGACCTCGTCGCCCCAAAGTTCAATTCGAACAGGGTAGTCGTTACCTACGGCAAAAACGTCTATAATTCCGCCGCGAACTGCAAACTGACCGACACCCTCGCACAAATCACTGCGCACGTAACCTGCGTTTACAAGCGAGGCGCAAAACTGCGAAACGTTAAGCACGTCGGCATTGGTTATTGTTATTATGTTTTCCGCTAAAATCTTTGGTGGTAGGGTATACTGAATAGCGGCATCTACGGGAACAACAAGCGCGCTAAAAGCCCCATCAATAACTCTTGATAGGGTGTCAACACGTTTGTGTTCATATTCTTTTGAGTAGCCCGTCATACGCTGCAGGTTATAATCTCGCGAGGTAAAAAGAAGCGTATTAACACCAAGCGAATCAAGGTCGTTTTTAATGATGTTTGCTGACGCTTCATCGTGGGTTATAATAACCGACCTTTTACCCGTGTGCTCTAAAAGCGCCGCCGAAAGCAGCGCCTTATGCACGCCCGAGAGTCCGCTTGCCGCAAGCGGCAGGGAATTTGTGCATACCGATTTTAACGTTTTTGCGTAATCGGGCTCGTTTTTTAGTATATCAAATAAACATTTCATATAAAGTTATTTGCTGTATTTATTCATAGCCGAGTCAATGCCTCGCGCTATAATTTCTTCTACAGCTTTTGCCGAATTTTCGATTGCGATATTAAAATCGGCTCTTTGCTCTGACGGTATCTTGCCAAGCACCCAATCTTTCATATCGTAATCGGGATGTGGCTTTGCGCCAACGCCTATTTTTATACGCGCGATTTCTTCGGTGCCAAGCATTTGAATAATGTTGGCAAGCCCCTTTTGTCCGCCTGCGCTTCCTTTACGACGGATGCGTATTTTACCTACGTCTAAAGATACGTCGTCGTGCATAATGATAATTTTATCTGTCGGTATTTTATAAAATGCCGAAAGTTTTTGCACCGCGGTACCCGAAAGATTCATATAGGTTTGCGGTTTTACAAGCAAAACGCGAGCGTTTTTGATTGTGCCGTCGCCGTAAAGCGCGTCATACTTTGATTTAGAAAGTTTTATATTAAATTTATCTGCCAAAAGGTCTGCCGCTTCAAACCCCGCGTTGTGACGAGTGTTTTCATATTCGCGACCGGGGTTACCAAGACCTGCAATCAGGTAGTCAAAGGTGCCGCCTTTATCTTTTTTAAAAAACATTTATATCACCATAGGTTATATTAACATATTATAAAATTTTATTCAACAATTATGCTTGATAATTTTAAAAAAAGAATGTATACTAATATTAATAAATACAAGGAGGTTTTTTCTATGGCAGTAAAAACAAACAAATATGCAGGCACTCAAACCGAAAAGAATTTGATGGCAGCATTTTCGGGAGAGTCAGAAGCTCGCAACAAATATACCTACTTTGCATCAAAGGCAAAAAAAGAGGGTTTTGAGCAGATTGCCGCTCTTTTCCAAAAGACTGCAGACAACGAAAAAGAACACGCAAAAATGTGGTTTAAAGAATTAAACGGTCTTGGCGACACCGCCGAAAACCTACTTTCGGCTGCAGAAGGTGAAAACTACGAATGGACCGATATGTATGCAGGCTTTGCAGAAACTGCTGAAAAAGAAGGTTTTAAAGAACTTGCAGCAAAATTTAGAATGGTAGCAGCTATTGAAAAGCACCACGAAGAACGCTATCGCGCTCTCCTTAACAACGTTGAAACCGCAAAAGTTTTTGAAAAAAGCGAAGTTAAGGTTTGGGAATGCCGTAACTGCGGTCACATTGTAACGGGTACAAAAGCGCCCGAAATGTGCCCTGTATGCGCTCATCCGAAGGCATACTTTGAAATCCACGCAGAAAACTATTAATTGTTTTATTAATATATTTAAAACTCAAAAAACCCGTCGATTTTCGACGGGTTTTATTTATAAACATAAGATTTAAACCTATTTAGAACTTTTACACAGTTCTTTAGGTGACTTTTTCTTGCAAAGCGCTTTTATGGCAAAGTAAATGCAGTATATTAAAAAACTTGTTCCAAACACCGAAAATACCACCGCAAACGGCATAATTTCATCCGACAAAAATGGGAATATACTTTTTTCTATAAAGAACCAGTTGTATCCCATATCGTATACCGCGTTGCCAAATGCTGCCCAAACAAGAATTATTAAAATTCCGACAAGTTCTTGCCAAATTTTACGAAAATTGTATACCACGTCGCCATACACCAAGTTTAGCACGCCCCAACAAAACAGGAATGCGTGATACATAAAGGTTTGAAAAATTATGTAACTAAACGGGGGTTGACCGCCAAGCGCCGTGCCGGGATAACACATCCACATTATACTTGAGGCAATAGAAAGCGTAACAACCGCCTGTTTAATTTTAGAAAACCTTGGATTAAACTGAACAAAAGGTACCAAAACAGCCATAATGGTACAAATGTTAAAAGGAAGTTTATATGCGCTTATACCGTCGTAACTGTCGGATAGCGGCATAATAAAAAAGTCAATTACATACAAACCAATGGTTAGGTATGCCATAGCCGACTGAAAAACTTTTCTCTTTTTTGGAAATTTTAGTCCTATAAGAGAAAGCGCCAAGGTCATGCCAAAAGTAATAAACAAATAAAGAAAATGCCACCCATCGAACAAACCGATTTTTAGCGAAGAATTGTTTTGACTAAAAAGCCACGCAAAAAATTCTTTCACGTTTTTGCCACCCTTCAAGTTTAAGTTGAGTTTATTGCTTTTGTAATTATATCACAACAATAAATTTGTGTAAACAAAAATCTACAAAACACGACAAACATATTAAGTCCAAAATATGAAAAAATTACCTCATTAATTACATAGTACAAGTTTATGTTTTAAAGGCATAGTTATTGCAAAAATTTTAGAAAAGTGTTAGAATAATAATGTAATATATTAAATGTTGGGGGACGTAGTATGCAAAAATTTATTCGTATTATGGCGATAGTTGCGACTGTGTTGATAGGTGGATCCTTTTTGCTTATTCTTTTAAGTTTGCTTTTTCAACGTTCGATAGCGACTAACATTTTAGGTTGTTCGGCAGAAACAATAAGCTGTTTTCCACAAATTCCCGTACCGCAGTTATTGCTTTGTTTTTTGCGATTGGTTTGCGTAGCGTTATTGATAGCGTGCTGTGGCAACAAAAAGGGCGGTATATGGGTAGAAGTTATAATTCTTATTTGCCTGGTAACGGTGTTGCCGGGGATAAACGCAATAATATCACCGTTATATAGTAAACTTGTTACATACACACAGGGTATAGATGCTTATGTAGCATATAGTACTTCAAATACAATCACCACGTTTTGTTTAATTCCAAGCGGTTGGGGCACAACGCTTGCTTATATCACTTGTGGTATGAGCATTGCGTTTAAGCATATGAGCAAAAAAATGGACCGCGCAGTACTTGAAGCCAAAATTGGTGTGGAAGAAATGAAAGAGTTAGAGTTATAATAAAAGGAAGGTTTTATGAAAGAAAAGTTTACGCAACAAACGAAACCAATTGTGAAAAAGCCAATATCTAAAAAAGAAATTTACAGTGAATATTTGGATCGTCAAAAAATTTTGCGTGCGTTTTCATTGCCTGATTTTTGCGGAATAGGGTTGGTTTTCCTTTGTGTTCCGATTT
>JAFYQN010000010.1 GCA_017559885.1 Clostridia bacterium | reverse complement strand
GGCAAGATAACTAATACCATATTTGTACTTATACTGTTCCAAATAATCTAAAATATTTGCATTTTTCTTCATAAAATCACCAAAAAATATTATACAATAATTGCCTTTACTTGACAAGTATTATTTAAAAATTTATAATAGTTTGTGGTGATTTTATGGCAAAAATAAATATTGTAATGGTAGAACCCGAAATACCACAAAACACGGGCAACGTTGCGCGTACCTGCGCCGCTACGGGAGCGCGACTTCATCTTGTAAAGCCGATGGGTTTTACACCCGATGACAAAAAGCTAAAACACGCAGGTCTTGATTATTGGAAATATCTTGATATTACTTACTACGAAAATCTTGCCGATTTTTTTGAAAAGAACAAAGGTGGCAACTTCTTTTTCTTTACAACCAAGGGGCAACACACCCACTCAGAGCACAGTTATCCCGATAACTGTTACCTGCTTTTTGGTAAAGAAAGCAAGGGTTTGCCCGAGGAGTTATTATTACAAAACCCCAACAGTTGCGCGCGTATACCAATGCAGGGTGAAATACGTAGTCTAAATCTCGCAAACTCGGTTGCGATTGCCGTTTACGAGGTTTTACGCCAGTGGGATTACCCAGCGCTCGAAAATTTTGGACAATTGCACAACTATAAATGGGAAGATAATATATAATTTTTATATATTATATATTGAAATTTTCAAAATTTGTGGTAAAATATATTTGTATATTTTTTAACAATCTCGAAAGGATGTATTAAAATGAGTCTACTTAACAAAAAAACAGTTGATGACATTAACGTAAAAGGTCAAAAGGTTCTTGTTCGTTGCGATTTTAACGTTCCACTAAAAAATGGCGTTATCACCGACGAAAACAGAATCAATGCCGCTCTCCCTACTATCAAAAAGCTTATTGCTGACGGCGGTCAGGTTATTCTTTGCTCACACCTTGGCAAACCAAAGGGCGAGCCAAAGCCAGAGCTTTCTCTTGCTCCTGTTGCCGCTTGCCTTTCTGAAAAGTTAGGTCAAGAGGTTGTATTTGCTGCTGACGACAACGTTGTTGGCGACAACGCTAAAGCTGCTGTAGCAGCAATGAAAGACGGCGACGTAGTTCTCCTTCAGAATACACGTTATCGCGCAGAAGAAACCAAAAACGGCGAAGCATTTTCTGCTGAACTTGGTTCACTCGCTGATATATTCGTAAACGACGCATTCGGTACTGCCCACCGTGCGCACTGCTCAACCGTTGGTGTTGTATCACACGTTAAGGAAGCAGTTGCAGGTTACCTAATTGGTAAAGAACTTCAGTACCTCGGCAACGCAGTTGAAACTCCTGTTCGTCCTTTCGTTACTATTCTTGGTGGCGCAAAGGTTGACAGTAAGCTTCCTGTTATTGAAAACCTTCTCACAAAAGCAGATACCCTTATCATCGGTGGCGGTATGGCTTACACATTCCTCGCTGCAAAGGGTTACACAGTTGGTACATCTCTTATCGATGAAACCAAGATTGACTATTGCCGTGATATGATGGCTCAAGCAGAAGCAAAAGGCGTTAAGATTCTTCTTCCTATTGACTGCACAATTACAAAGAGCTTCCCTGACCCAATCGATGCACCAATCGATATTGAAGTTGTAGATGCTGACAAGATTCCTGCTGATATGATGAGTCTTGACATCGGTACAAAGACTGCTGAACTTTACGCTAACGAAGTTAAGGGCGCAAAGACAGTTGTTTGGAACGGACCTATGGGCGTATTTGAAAACCCAATCCTTGCAAAAGGTACTATGGCTGTAGCTAAAGCAATGGCAGAAACCGACGCTGTTACAGTTATCGGTGGTGGCGACTCTGCAGCTGCAGTTAATATCTTGGGCTTTGGCGACAAGATGACCCACATCTCTACAGGTGGCGGCGCAAGCCTTGAATTCCTTGAAGGTAAGGAACTCCCAGGTATTGCAGCGCTTAACGATAAATAATTAAATATATTTTCGGCGGCTCGGGTTTCCCCTGCCGCCAAATTTTAGGTTAGGAGAAAAAGACATGAACAAAGCAAAAAGACAAGCTATTATCGCAGGCAACTGGAAAATGAACAAAACCCCTGCAGAAACAACCGCACTCATTAACGAAATGAAACCTCTCGTTGCAGACGCAGATTGCGAAGTTGTACTTTGCGTACCATTTATCGACATCGCAGCAGCTGTAGAAGCAGCTAAGGGCTCTAACATCAAAATTGGCGCCGAAAACGTTCACTTTAAAGCATCAGGCGCATACACAGGCGAAATTAGCGCCGAAATGCTTACCGCCGCAGGCGTAGAATACGTTGTAATCGGTCATAGTGAACGTAGACAGTACTTTGGCGAAACCGACCAAACTGTTAACCTTCGTACACTTGCCGCTGTAAATGCAGGTCTTAAGGCAATCGTTTGCGTTGGTGAAACACTTGAACAACGTGAACTCGGTTATACCGAAACTCTTCTTAAGTTCCAAACAAAGATGGCTCTTACAAACGTAACTGCTGACCAACTTAAGAACATTGTTATCGCTTACGAGCCAGTTTGGGCTATCGGTACAGGTGTTACCGCTACTGCTGACCAAGCTGACGAAGGCAACGGTTTTGTTCGCGAAGCAATTGCTGAAGTTTATGGCGCAGAGGTGGCAGAAACCGTTACAATTCAGTACGGCGGTTCAATGAATGCTGCTAACGCTGACGAACTTGTTGCAAAAGTAAACGTTGACGGTGGTCTTATTGGTGGCGCATCACTTAAAGCACAAGATTTCTCAGTAATTGTTAAAGCCGCAAGTAAATAATTTCAGGAGATAAATAATGAAAAAGCCCGTTGTTTTATGTATAATGGACGGTTTTGGTGTTCGCGATATCAATGACGGTAACGCTATTTACACCGCTAAAACCCCTAATCTTGATAAATTCTTTAGCGAAAACCCCTTTACCACAATCGGCGCATCAGGTCTTGACGTTGGTTTGCCTGATGGTCAAATGGGTAATAGCGAGGTTGGTCACACCAACATCGGCGCAGGTCGCGTAGTTTATCAAATGCTTGTTAAGATTACAAAAGATATCAAAGACGGTGTTTTCTTTGATATTGACGCTTTAAAGGGCGCAATCGATAATTGCAAGAAAAATGACTCTGCCCTTCACCTTATCGGTCTTCTTTCTGACGGTGGTGTTCACAGTCATATTGAACATCTTTATGGCCTACTCGAAATGGCAAAGAAAAACGACCTTAAAAAAGTTTACGTTCACTGCCTTATGGATGGTCGTGACGTTTCTACCACAAGCGGTATCGGCTTTATTAAGGACTTGCAAG
>JAFYQN010000115.1 GCA_017559885.1 Clostridia bacterium | reverse complement strand
TTTTCGCCTTGTTTTATAAGATAAGCGTCTTGATAATATACGGCTGTTTCCATTATAACCGAGCCGCTATCCCCTACTATTTCGGTAGGCGCGGTACTTTGCCCTGTTTTGCTATAGGTAAGACAAGCGGAAAAGTTATCGTACTCAAATATTGCAATGCCGCTACCGTCAGCGCCATTACTGAGGAAAGATGCCGTTGCCTTTATATCATTGGGCATTCCAAATAAATCTACCGCGGCATAAACACAGTAAACCCCTAAATCCATAAGCGTGCCGGCATATAGTGACATATCAAAAATATTGACCTGTTCGCCACGCATAAAACGGTCATAACGCGATGAACGCTGACAGTAATCAATCTTTGCCATAGCGATATTACCGATTTCGCCTATCGCCGACTTTATGCGGTCGCGACTGGTATTATAAATTGGAATTATCGCCTCCATATAGATAAGACCTTTTGAGTCGGCAAGTGTTTTAAGACGTATATATTCGTCGGCACAGGTAGTAATTGACTTTTCACAAATGACGTGCTTGCCGTGACGCAACAAAAACTCTGATTGCTCGGCATGACAAACGTTAGGCGACGCTACGTAAACCGCCTGAATATTGTTATCATTTGCAAGGTCCTTAAGACTTGTATAAACCGTATTGCAACCAAACTTTTGAGCAAAAGCAATACCCGTTTCTTGCCGTCTTGAATAAACGGCGCAAAGGTTTAATTTGCCCGTAGCGTTAGCGCCCGTAACAAATTGTTCGGCAATAAAACTTGTACCTATTGTTGCGTAGTTGATCATATACTCACCCTCTTATATGTTTGTATTTTAACCTATATTGTTTTGTTTTTCAAGAAAAACAGCCCCAAGACAGTAAAAAAGTCTTGGGGTTTGGTTTTTAAAGATTTTTAATTGTTTCCATTACGTATTCGCTAAACTCTGCGCAAGTTGCGCCGTCGGTATCGCCTGTAACTACAACCTTTTTCTCGGTTTCGGTGCAGATAGAAAGCGCCTTTGCAAGTTTTGCCGCAGCCGCTTTAAAACCTATGTGGTTAAGCAACATTTCGGTTGCTTTGAAAATGCTTGTTGGGTTAGCATAACCGCCAATGCCCTGCTCTATCATACGGGGAGCAGAACCGTGAATTGCCTCAAACATAGCGTAACGGTCGCCAAGGTTCATACTGCCAGCAGTACCTACGCCACCCTGAATTTGAGCCGCCTCGTCGGTGATGATATCGCCGTAAAGATTGGGCATTAAGAACACTTCAAAACCGCTACGAATTTTTTCGTTTACAAGGTTTGCGGTCATAATGTCAATGTACCACTCGTCAGCATTAATTTCGGGATATTCTTTAGCAATTTCGTGACAAATTTCCGAGAATTTGCCGTCGGTCTTTTTCATAATGTTCGCCTTGGTAACGATTGCCACGTTCTTTTTGCCGTTATTACGCGCATATTCGAACGCTGCGCGCGCAATACGGCGTGTGCCTGCGTTAGTAGTAACCTTAAAATCAAAAGCCAACGTATCGGGAATCTCGACACCTTTAGAACCAAGCACGTATTCGCCCTCGGTGTTCTCACGGAAGAAGGTCCAATCGATATTTTCCTCGGGCACGCAAACAGGACGCACGTTTGCATAAAGGTCAAGTTCACGGCGCATTGCAACGTTTGCGCTTTCGAGTGTGCCGCCTTTAAGTGTGGTTGTAGGTCCTTTAAGAATTACGTGGCAAGATTTAATTTCTGACAAAACATCATCAGGAATTGCCTGATTTTTTTCAATACGGTTTTCAATGGTAAGACCTTCAATAGTCTTAATTTCTACCTTGCCCGATTTTACTTCATCCTCTAACAAAAAGCGTAAAAGTTTTTCTGATTCGGCAGAAATAATAGGTCCTATTCCGTCACCACCACAAACACCGATGATGATTTTATCAAGCTTACTATAATCTATAGCGCCGCTATCCTTTTCCATTTTTTGCTGACGTGCAATTTGCTCGCGCAAAAGTTTTTCAAATTGCGATACTGCATTACTAATATACTGTTCCATATTATTCGCCATCCTTTGTAAAGGCCAACAATCCGCCTGCTTTAAGTATTTTCTTTTGTCTTTCGGTAAAGTCACAAGCAAGTTCTATTTCGTCACCTGAAGTTTCATTTTTAAGAACAATTACGCCCTTATCCATACCTTCAAATACGTTTGTAAGAGAAAGTTTGTCGCCCTGATTAATCTTATCATAATCGTCGGCATTTTTAAACGTAAGCGGCATAATGCCTGAGTTAATAAGGTTTGCAACATGGATACGAGCAAAACTCTTGGTAATAACTACGCGAACACCAAGATACATAGGCACAAGCGCCGCATGTTCACGAGATGAACCCTGACCGTAGTTGCTACCGCCAATTATAATACTTTCACCTAAAGCTTTTGCGCGCTCGGGGAAAGATTTATCGCACACACCAAAGCAGAACTGTGAAAGATGTGGAATATTTGAACGATAGGGCAAAATCTTTGCGCCTGCAGGCATGATGTGGTCGGTTGTAATGTTGTCGCCTACTTTAAGCGCTACCTCGGCAGTAAAGTTATCTACCTGTGGTTTTGATTCGGGGAATGGTTTGATATTAGGACCGCGAAGTACTTCTACGCTGTCTGCGCAACTCTCGGGCGCGGGAGCGATAACTGCGCTATCGTCAATCTTAAAGCAAGCGGGCATATTAATCTCGATACTGCCTCCAAGTGTTCTTGGGTCGGTAATTTCACCTGTAAGAGCCGCCGCAACCGCGGTTTCGGGAGAAACAAGGTAAACACCTGCATCGGCAGTGCCGCTTCTACCCTCAAAGTTACGGTTAAATGTACGAAGTGATACGCCGGCGGAGTTTGGTGAAAAGCCCATACCGATACAAGGACCGCAAGCCGCTTCAAGAATACGAGCGCCGCTTGCTATAATATCGCTAAGTGCGCCACAATCGGCAAGCATGCTGAGTACTTGTTTAGAACCAGGTGAAATAGAAAGACTAACGTTTGGAGAAATAACCTTGCCCTTAAGCATTGCCGCTACTTTGAGCATATCCATAAGAGAAGAGTTAGTACAAGAACCAATACAAACCTGATCAACCTTTGTACCCTTAAGTGATTCAACAGTTACAACGTTATCAGGGCTATGAGGACAAGCGATAAGAGGTTTAAGTTCATCAAGGTTTATATCAATAACCTTGTCGTATACGGCATCGGGGTCGCTTGCAAGTGGGATATAATCTTCTTCTCTACCCTCTGCTTTAAGGAATTCGCGTGTAACCTCATCAGATGGGAAAATTGAGGTTGTAGCGCCAAGTTCGGTACCCATATTTGTAATTGTAGCGCGTTCGGGCACGGTAAGGTTTTTGATACCTTCGCCACCCCATTCTATTATAGCGCCTACACCGCCTTTAACGCTTAAAATACGCAATATTTCAAGGCTTATATCTTTAGCAGTACC
>JAFYQN010000114.1 GCA_017559885.1 Clostridia bacterium | reverse complement strand
TAAACATATTCTAAAAAAATATTTAAAATGTGTTCATAATTTTTTAAAATTTATGGTATATGATATACATGTACCAAGCAAAAGGGAGCCGCACCCTTGTTGGTACATCGCAACAATTGGTTGCGATTCTCTCCTCAAACCCCTTAAAAGTGAGAAAGAGTCGTGTTATCACGGCTCTTTTTCGCTTTTTGTTATCTTGAAAATAAACGTGTAATATGATATTATATTTAAAAATAATATGAGAAAAATAATATGAGGTCGTTATGGATATTAAGCTTTGCGGATTTAAAAAAATTAAATACATAGTTGTATTACCTGATAATTTCGATGAAAATAAAAAATATCCCTTGCTTTTAAAATTGCACGGCGCAGGTGGTAGAGGTAACGATATTACACCGCTTATTCGCGATAGCGCATTTTTGCACCAAAGAGAAAAATTTACCGATTTTCCTTTTATGTCTATTATGCCTCTTTGTCACGAAAATACCTGGTTTGATATGTGGGAAGAGCTTAAGGAATTTGTTTTTTATACAATTGGTAATGATAATATTGACGCCAAGAGAGTTTATCTAATGGGTGCGAGTATGGGTGGTTATGCGACATGGCAACTTGCTATGAGTTGCCCCGAACTTTTTGCCGCTATCGTTCCTATTTGCGGCGGTGGTATGTACTGGAATGCACTTCGTTTTGTAAACGTGCCGATATGGGCTTTTCACGGCGCAAAAGATAACGTTGTTTTACCAAGAGAATCTGAGATTATGGTAGAGCGTGTTAATAACTTTGGCGGTAATGCCAAACTTACAATTTACCCCGATAACGACCATAACGCTTGGGATGATACGTTTTCAAACCCACAAGTTTACGAGTGGTTGCTAAAACATAAAAACGAAAATGCAAAACAAATAGTTGATATATATAACGATGTAAAAAAATACGGATAAGAGGTTTTTTATGGCTCGAAAATATGACGTTGTAATAATTGGCGGCGGCGCGGCTGGTATGTGCGCCGCAATAAATATTAAACTTCGTGACCGCAGTATAAGTGTGGCAATACTTGAACAACTTTCACGCGTTGGTAAAAAACTCATTACCACGGGTAACGGCAGATGCAACATAAGTAATTTACATATAAATCTTGAACGTTATCACAGCGAGGATATAAGGTTTGCCGAATATGCTCTAACAAACTACGATAACCATTATGCTGCCGACTTTTTTAGTGAAATCGGCGTTGTGTTTACCTACGATGAAACAGGTCGTGCATATCCGTATTCGTTACAGGCGTCTTCGGTTGTTGATTGTTTGCGCTTTGCGCTCGATGACTTTGGTGTTGATACTTTTGTTGACACCGCTGTTTTGTCATACAGTAAAAAAGAAAATTTCTTTAACGTAAAAACTAATAACGGCGATTTTGTTTGTGAAAGTTTGGTTGTGGCAAGCGGTCTTTATTCGGGTGGTCAAAAGCTTGGGTCAAACGGCAGTATGCTAAAGATTTTAAAAAACAATGGCTATAAAACCGTAAAAACTACACCTGCTATTGTGCAACTTAAAACCGAAACCGACGTTGTAAAGTCGCTAAAGGGTATGAAGGTGGATGCCGACGTAAATCTTTCTATAAACGGTACCGCTTTTCGAGGTGATTTTGGCGAGGTTTTATTTTGTGATTACGGTCTTTCGGGTCCGCCTATAATGCAACTTTCTCGCGAGGTAGAATGACAGTCAGGCGAAATGGTTATTTCGCTTGTTTTAATGTGGGTATACTCATACGCTAACGTTTGCGACATGTTAAGTTACAGAGCGTCGGTACTGCGCGAGCGAAAACTTGAAGAGTACCTTACAGGTATGCTCAACAAACGTGTAGGTCAAGCGGTGCTTAAAATGTGCGGTTTAAAACTTTCGGACAGTGTTGCATCGCTTAAAATCTCTGATATCAAGCAAATCGCATCGGTTATTAAGGGTATGAAATTTAAGGTAACGGGTACCACGGGATTTGACAATTCTCAGGTTACCGCAGGCGGTCTTGATACCACACAATTCAACCCACAAACTATGGAGTCTAAAAAAGAAAGAGGACTTTATTGCATAGGTGAAATACTTGATATTGACGGCGACTGCGGCGGATTTAATCTACAATGGGCGTGGAGTAGCGCAATTTGCGCCGCAAACGCTATTTGTGAGGATTTTGGTGCGTAATTTATGATAATTATAAATAATATTAAACTGCCTTTAGATGCCGATTTAAACGACGTTTCAGGTATTGTTTCAAGCAAATTAAAGATAAATAAGCAAGACATAACCTTTGCCGAGCTTTATCGAAAATCGGTTGATGCGCGTGATAAAAGCGACGTGCATTTTGTTGTGTCTATTATCGCTGACATAAAGAACGAAGCAAAAATTTTAAAGAAAAATAAAAACGCTCAACCTTTTACCAAAAAAGAATACGTTTGGCAAAAAGCCAAGTCAAATATTAGACCTGTAATTATCGGTTTTGGTCCTGCCGGTATGTTTGCGGCGCTTACTTTGGCGCGCGCAGGTTTGCGACCTATAGTTTACGAGCGAGGTCAAGACGTTGATACCCGTACTTGTGACGTTGAAAACTTCTTTAATGGTGGCAAACTTAATCCCGAGTCAAATGTTCAGTTTGGCGAGGGTGGGGCAGGTACCTTTTCGGACGGTAAACTTAACAGCGGCATTAAGGACGTTCGTTGTCGTACTGTGCTTGAAACTTTTTACCAATTTGGCGCAGGGCAAGATATACTAATTGATGCCAAGCCGCATATTGGTACCGACGTTTTAAAAACAGTTGTTAAAAATATTCGTCAAGAGATTATCTCGCTTGGCGGCGAGGTTAATTTTGGCGCAAAACTTGACGGAGTTTATTTTGAAAATAATAAACTTACAGAAATATCAATAAACGGACAAAAACAGCCGTGTGATTATTTGTGCCTTTGTATTGGTCACTCGGCACGAGATACCTTTAAAATGCTTTATGATAACGGCTTTGAAATGCAACGCAAGCCCTTTGCTATGGGTGTTCGTATAGAACATTTGCAAAGTGAAATAAATAAGGCATTATATGGTGATTTTGCATCTCACTCGGCACTTAAAGCGGCTGATTATAAGTTGGCAGTTCACTTGCCAAACGGTCGCAGTGTGTTTACGTTTTGTATGTGTCCGGGTGGCGAGGTTGTAAACGCCTCAAGTGAAACAGGCGGTATCGCTGTTAATGGTATGAGTAATAGCCGTCGTGACGGTGTAAACGCCAATAGCGCTTTGCTTGTTGGTGTTGCGCCTGAGGATATTGAGGGTGACGACGTACTTGCAGGTTGCGAGTTGCAAAGACAAATTGAACAAAAAGCATACCAAATCGGCAATGGTGCAGTACCGATAACAACGGTCGGCAATTTTGTATTTGATAAAGAAGCCAAAATTGGCACAGTAAAACCCACAATAAAACCAAATTACACATTTGCTGATTTTAAGTGTATTTATCCCTCGTTTATTACCGAGTCGCTTAAAGACGGCATTAAAGAAATGGACAAAAGAATACATGGCTTTGCGTGTGATGATGCTATTTTAACTGCCCCCGAAACCCGCAGTTCCTCACCCGTACGAATTGTACGAAACGAGGTAGGGGAGTCGGTGTCATTTAGTGGTGTTTACCCTTGCGGCGAGGGCGCAGGTTACGCTGGCGGCATTATGTCCGCCGCAGTTGATGGAATTAAATCGGCAGAAAGAATTATTGCTATAGTTCAAACTGCACATAAAAATATTTAAGTCTTTGAAATATTTGTCAAAATAAATGAAATTGTAAAAAATTGTTTATTTTTTAACAAAATACTTGCAAATTTGTTTTAAATAGGGTAAAATAACCTTTAGAAAATTTTTAGGAGGTAATTCCAATGGTTAAAGTTGCTATTAACGGATTCGGCCGTATCGGTCGTCTCGCATTCCGTCAAATGTTTGGTGCAGAGGGCTACGATGTTGTAGCTATCAACGACCTTACAAAGCCATCAATGCTTGCTGCTCTTCTTAAGTATGACACAGCACAGGGTGGTTACTGTGGTTACATCGGTGAAAATCTTCACACTGTATCTGCAGATGATGAGGCAGGTACCATCACTGTTGACGGTAAAACTCTCAAAATCTATGCAAAAGCTAACGCTGCTGAGCTTCCTTGGGGCGAACTTGGCGTAGACGTTGTACTTGAGTGTACAGGTTTCTACTGCTCAAAAGAAAAGTCACAGGCTCACATCGATGCAGGTGCTAAGAAAGTTGTTATCTCTGCTCCAGCAGGTAACGATCTTCCAACAGTTGTTTACAGCGTAAACGAAAACATTCTTACTGCTGATGACACCATCATTTCTGCTGCTTCTTGCACAACTAACTGCTTGGCTCCAATGGCTAAAGCACTTAACGACTATGCAGAAATTCAGAGCGGTATCATGAGCACAATCCACGCTTACACCGGCGACCAGATGATTCTTGACGGTCCTCACAGAAAGGGTGACCTTCGTCGTGCACGTGCAGGTGCTGCAAACATCGTTCCTAACAGCACAGGTGCTGCAAAGGCAATCGGTCTTGTAATTCCTGAACTCAACGGCAAGCTTATCGGTTCTGCACAGCGTGTTCCAGTTCCTACCGGTTCTACAACCATCCTTACCGCAGTTGTTAAGGGTGCTGACGTAACCAAGGAAGGCATCAATGCTGCTATGAAGGCTGCAGCTAGCGATTCATTCGGTTACAACGAAGATCAAATCGTATCTTCTGACGTTATCGGTATGCGCTACGGTTCACTCTTTGATGCTACTCAAACAATGGTATCAAAGGTTGGCGACGATCTCTATCAGGTACAGGTTGTTTCTTGGTATGACAATGAAAACAGCTACACAAGCCAGATGGTTCGTACAATTAAGTACTTTGCTGAAATCTAATTTAATTTTAGATAAAATTAAAAGCTCTGCTTTTTTAAGCAGGGCTTTTTTTTGTTGGTATATGCAATACGTTTTGTGAAATTTATGTAAACTTTGTATTATTTATAATATTATTAAATATATTGCTTGCAAAATCGGTAATTTTGGTGTAAAATGATATCGTATGTAATACGATTTTAAAAAGGATGTGTAATTATTATGTCAAACAGATTGTTCCAAGCTGTTATCCACCAAATGAAAGACGCTATCGATAAAACTTTTGGCGTTATGGATGCTAACAACACCATTATTGCCTGTAGTGAACTTGGCAGAATAGGTGAACAGCTTGACGTTTCGGTTGTTCCTGTTGCTGAAGGTTTTACCGATGGCGGATACACATTTAAACCCGTTATTTCTTCACAGGGTACCGATTATACCGTTTTTGTTGAAGGTACCGATATTATTTGCAACAAATATGCGTTGGTAATTTCGGTTGCTTTTGCCAATATCAAAAACTATTACGATGAAAAATATGACAGAGGTAATTTTATCAAGGATATAATTCTTGACAATATTCTTCCCGGCGATATTTATATTAAAGCGCGTGAACTTTATTTTGACAGTGACGTTGCGCGTACAGTAATTATTGTTCGTAATCTTGACGCAGGCGACGTTTCGGTTTACGAGGTTTTACAAAATCTTTTCCCCGAAAAGAACAAGGATTTTGTTATAAATATTAACGAAACCGATATTGCGCTTGTTAAAGAGACAAAGGCAGATATTGACCGCAAAGATATTGAAAATCTTGCGTCAAGCATTGCCGACACCCTTTCGGGCGAATTTTACGTTCACACCGTTATCGGTATAGGCACAACCGTTAGCAGTCTTAAAAACCTTGCTAAATCATTTAAAGAAGCTCAAACAGCTCTTGAAGTTGGTAAAGTATTTGATACCGAAAAAACCATTATTTCTTACGACAACCTTGGTATTGCAAGACTTATTTATCAGTTGCCTACAACCCTTTGCGAAACATTTTTAAAAGAGGTTTTCAAACGCGGTTCTATTGAGAGTCTTGACCAAGAAACATTGTTTACTATTCAACGTTTCTTTGAAAACAATCTTAACGTATCTGAAACATCAAGAAAACTTTTTGTTCATAGAAACACACTTGTATACCGTCTTGAAAAAATCAAAAAAATCACAGGTCTTGACCTTCGTGAATTTGACCACGCAATTATATTTAAGATTGCATTGATGGTAAACAAATATCTTAAAAGCAATCCCATTAAATACTAAATTGAAAGAGTGATTTTTTTCTATGTCTGAAGAACTACTTGAGTCTTTTGCAGACAATCAGTTTTTAGAAGAGCCGGCTATTGAATTTAGAGGCGTATCTAAAACCTACCCAAGCGGCACACATGCGCTTGAGGATGTTAATATACGAATAAACAAAGGTGAGTTTGTGTTTGTCGTTGGCTCATCGGGCGCAGGTAAAAGTACCTTTATGAAACTTATCATGCGTGAAGAAAAAGCAAACACCGGCGTAATAACAGTAAACGGATTTAACCTTACAAAAATGCCTCGAAAACAGGTACCACTACTTCGTCGTACGATGGGTATAGTTTTCCAAGACTTCCGTCTTATACCCACAATGAACGTTTTTGACAACGTTGCGTTTGCAATGCACGTTGTAGGCAAGTCAGGTAACGAGTTGCGCCGTGAAGTTTCAAAGTCGCTTTCTAAAGTGGGTCTTGGTGAAAAGGCGCGCTCAATGCCAAATCAACTTTCGGGCGGTGAGCAACAACGTGTTGGTCTTGCTCGAGCGCTTGTAAACGCTCCCGACCTTATTATTGCGGACGAGCCCACAGGTAACGTAGACCCAAATATGTCTTACGAGATAGTGTCTTTGCTTACCGAAATTAATAAACGCGGTACTACAATTTTGATGGTAACACACGACCACAACCTTGTTCGTGATTTCAAGCATCGCGTAATTATGCTTGATGGCGGTAAAATTGTTGCCGACAATGCAGCAGGAGGTGCCGACGAATGAGTTTTGCAAGTGTAAAATATCTTATTAAAGAAGGTTTTAAGGGCGCTTGGGCTAATCGTCTTATGTCGTTAGCGTCAATTGGTGTACTTGTTGCCTGTATGTCGGTAATCGGTATTGCGCTTCTTATTTCGGCAAACGTTAATGAGGCAATTGGTCGACTTGAACAACAAAATGTGGTACAGGTTTATCTTAAAGATTATGCTTGGGCATATTTGTTTGGCGAAAAACCCGAAACCGATGAAGAAAAAGATGAAAATGGTATTGCCGAATCGTATTACCTTGTTCATAACGAGGAAGAAGCATTGGCAGTACGCGACAAGATTTTAAAAATCGATAACGTAGCCAGCGCTAAGTATGTTTCCAGCGAAGAGGGCGTACAACTTATGGTTGGCGATATTGATGAAGAAATACAAGCGGCATTCCCAATGGAAGGCAAGGACAACCCTCTATCCGCAGGTATAGACATTACAATGAAGGATATGAGCAAGTTTAACGCAACAATAAAGGAACTTGAAAAGATTGACGAAATCTTTTATATCCGTACACACGACGGTCTTGCCGAACAACTTGAGGCAATAAAACAAGGCGTTTATATTGCAGGATTTTGGATTATTGCAATTCTTATTATAATATCGCTTGTAATTGTGTCCAACACAATTCGCGTTACTATGTATAGCCGAAAACTTGAAATTAGTATTATGAAAGCGGTTGGCGCTACCGATATATTTGTAAGAATACCTTTTGTTATAGAGGGTGTGCTTATCGGCTTAACGTCAGCGATTGCGGCATTAGGTTTAGTAGCGTTTTGCTATCGTGTAGCAACTGAAAAAATATCTATATTGCTTGGCGAGGTTGTTCCTTTTAAGGAAATGTTAATTTTATTAATCCTTGTGTTCGTTTGCATCGGTTTGTTTGCCGGTGTTATAGGAAGTATGTTTATAATAGGAAAATACTTAAGACGAGAAGGTAGTGAATTTACCGCCATTTAACAAGATTTAAATTTTGTTAAATTTTATAATTTGGAGGATTTTATGAAACGATATATAAGACATATTGTTTGTCTGATTATATGTGTGTCTATCGCTTTAACGTCTTTTTCCGCTATGGCGCTTACCCAAAGTGAAAAAGATAAGTTAAATAGTGATATTGCCTCGCTTAAACAAGAGGCAAACGCTATTCAAGCGGAAATTAATAAACTTAAAAATGAAAAAGCCGACCAAAACGCTATTCTTACGGCTATACGTAAAAAGATTGCAAATACTCAAGCGCAAATCGACCGCTGTAACAGTGAGATTGCTTCTATAAATGCGACAATTGCCGCAAATAAAAAAGAAATTGAGGTAAAGGAAGCAGAAATAGAAGACGACATTTTTGCGTACAAAAAACGTTTGAGCGCAATGTATATGAGTGGTTCAAATAACAATATTCAAATTCTTTTAGGCGCTGAAAATTTTTCAGACTTTTTGCGTATTTCACAGTATACCGATTCAATGTCTGCGAGAGATAAAAAACTTATTGACGGTCTTAAAAGTGAAATCGAAGTATTAAACGAAAAAAATGCCGAAAATGAAAAACTTATAGAATCTCAGGTATCAATAAGAGCCGATATCGACAAGCAACAGTCCGAACTTGAAGCTCAAGAGGCAGAAGCCGCAGCAATCTACAACAAGATTGCAGGCGAGCAAAACGAGCAACAAAAAGACCTTAACGCTATTAATGCCGAAGTAAGAAGATTGCAAAAGAAATTAGAAGATGATATTGCTAATAAAAAGTATGATAGCTTTATTAACAACAATACCGGCCTTCAGTGGCCTGTAAGCGGCTTTATGTACGTTTCTTCACACTTCGGTCCTCGTTGGGGTACAAACCATAACGGTATTGACATTGCCGGCGGCGGTATAT